>JACQTG010000190.1 GCA_016210895.1 Acidobacteriota bacterium | reverse complement strand
TCCCCAAGAACTGGTGGAGAGCGAACTGTTTGGCTACCGGAAGGGTGCGTTCACAGGTGCCGTGATGGATCACCGCGGATTGTTCCAAGCGGCGCATGCGGGCACGCTCTTCCTGGACGAGATTGCCGAGATGCCGCTCGGCACGCAAGCCAAGCTTCTCCGGGCGCTGGATGAAGGGGAGTTGCGGCCAGTGGGGGAAACGACCCCTATTCACGTGGACGTCCGAGTGCTGTCAGCCTCGAACCGCCCGCTGTCGGAACTCGCCAGCGGCGCTTTGCGGGAAGACCTGTTCTTTCGAGTCTCCACGATCGTAGTTGAATTGCCCCCGCTGCGACAGCGGCGTGAGGACCTCTACCTCCTGGTAGAACACTTTCTCGAACAGTATGACAAGCAGTATGGACGAAGCATCTCCATCGACAGAGCCGCGCTGGATCGGTTGCTCAACTACGCGTTTCCCGGCAATGTCCGTGAGCTCGCCCATGTCCTCGAAAGTGCGGTGGCGGTTTCTACCGACAATCCTCAAGTGCTAACCGAACGCGACCTGAGTCCGCTCTTGCGCGATCAAGCCTTTGCCACGGAGTTGCCTTCTCGCGTCGTCGCCAACTGCAGCTTGGAAAGCCTGGAAAAGTTCGCCATTCGCCAAGCACTGCGGATCAGTGGTTACAACAAGTCCCGTGCTGCGCAACTGTTAGGTTTGTCTCGCGGGGCCCTCTATGGCAAGCTAAGAGAGTACGGCTTGGATAGCGACCGAGACGCAAACGAAGCACACACTCTCCCCTCCGACCCACCGCCGGGGGCGTCCACAAACTGAACAGAGAGCGGCCGCTCCTCTATCCTCCCTACTTTCTACGCATTAAGGGCCTGCCCAGTAAATCTGTTCACGCTTTAGACATCTTCCGCGTTGTGGCCTAGAGGATTCCAGCCCCCCTCCTGCATCGCAACTCAAATCTCTTCAATGAATTAGGCGTGCCGAAAAGTGAGGCCGCTTTGGTGAGCTTCCTGCTTGCTGCGAAGGTGTCTCGGCACCTCAGGGGGGATGAGTATGAGCAGCACGGGCCGTTATCAGTTCTAAGAGCAGAATGGCAATGCAGAAACTCTCCAGGCAGACGCAGCTGGCCCTGGCAGTACTGGCTCTGGGACTCCTGGCTGCAAGTGCCAGCGCGCAATACGTCGGTGCGAGCCGCTGCCGTCCGTGCCATCTGGTTCAGTTCAAAAGCTGGGAACAAACGCGGATGGCCAAGGCGTTTGAACTCCTCAAGCCCGGAGTGGCCGCCACGGCCAAGCGCGAACACGACCTTGATCCGCAGAAGGACTACAGCAACGACCCCGATTGCCTGCCCTGCCACGTCACAGGATACGGTCAGCCGGGCGGCTTTGCGAGCCTGGCGAAGACGCCAGAGCTCGCGGGAGTGCAGTGCGAGGTCTGCCACGGTCCAGGAGCGCGCTACTTGAAACCCAGCCTGATGAGTTTGCAAAACCGGGAATACGAGCGGAGTGATCTTGTGGCGACGGGACTGGTGGTTCCCTCGGCGGAAACCTGCAAAACCTGCCACAACCCGAAGAGCCCCTTCCACCAACCCTTCGACTACCAGACGCGCCTGCGCCAGGGTACACACACCCACCAGCCGTTGCGATACAAGCACGACTGAAGGCCAAGGCAATGTCCGAGCAACGCCAACTTCTCACCTGGGGGCTGGCCGCTCTTTTCTTCTCCTTGGTGCTGATTGCCATTCTCATCTGGCGGCACCGCAATCTGGAAGACCTTCGGAGCACCTTTCTTGTGGGTGACCCGCATGCGGGCTCCCACACGTTTCGGGACAAAGGGTGCAGCTTTTGTCATGCGGTTAACGGCGTGGGCGGAAAGCGAGCTCCGGACTTGGGGTTTCAGCTTACGCCACGTTCGAGTTCGAGCGAACTCGTCATCGAAATGTGGAACCATGCGCCGCGCATGTGGGCGCAGATGGAAGCCGAGCACATCGCCTACCCGAGCTTCGGCCTCGAAGAAATGACCGACCTGTTCGCCTATCTCTACGCCGCTCGCTATGCGGACGAGCCGGGGAACCTTCTGCGGGGCCGGCAGCTGTTCGTTGAAAAAAACTGTGCTCGCTGCCATTCCCTCGGCGGTGCGGGAGGCAAGGTAGGCCCCGATCTGAAGCAGATGGATTCGGTGGATACACCGATGTTCTGGGCTCAGGCCATGTGGAATCACGCACCGGCCATGGAAGCACATATGCAACAGATGCACATAAGCTGGCCGCAGTTTGACCAATTGGAAATGAACGATCTGCTGGCTTACATCCGGCGCGAACGAGCCGGTCCCCGCCAAGAATTCAAACTGCTGCCGGCAGAACCACGCCGGGGTAGGAGTCTATTCCGCAAGAAGGGCTGCATCACGTGTCACTCTGTGGGCGGTGAGGGCGGGAGCGTAGGGCCCGATTTGCGGGGCGCCAGATTCCTGTCACCTATGTTCACCGAGTTAGCCGGGCGAATGTGGAACCACTCCCCTGAGATGTGGAAAGCCATGCAAGCAAGGGGCATGGAGCGGCCTCAGTTCGAAGGACAGGAAATGGCCGATTTGATTGCCTTTCTGCACAGCATTCGCTACTTCGAGCTGGCAGGGTCATCGCGCGTCGGCGAGCAGCTGTTTGCGGAGCGAAAGTGCAGCCACTGCCACGGCGCGGATGCGCGCGGCGGTCAGTATGGACCTGCACTCCGAGGCCGCACAAAGCACCTCACTCAGGTCACCCTGGCCAAAGCTCTTTGGGCCCATGGGCCGCATATGTATCGGCGGTCGCAGGAGCTCGGCCTGGACTGGCCTACCTTACAGGAAAGCGACCTGGGCCATTTGTTGGCCTTTCTCAACACGGCTCCGGACGGGACCCGCTGATGGAACCTCTCGCGCGCTCGCACAAGGCTTTTTGGTTGTCGGGATTCGGAGTTTTCTTTGGTCTCGGCTCTCTTCTCTTCGGCTGGGCTTTCTCCGACAATCCGCCGGCTCAGCCGATCCGGTACAACCATGCCGTGCATATTGCCGGCGGCCTGACTTGTCTCGATTGCCACTCCGGCGCCCAGGACCAAGTCCATGCCACGCTCCCGACGCTTGACACCTGTCTGATGTGTCACCAAGAACCGCTGACAGAAAGCACCGAAGAAGAAAAGATCCAGAAATTTGCCAGTGCCGGTCAGCCGATTCCTTGGAGACAAATCAACCGGGTGCCAGCGGATGTCTACTTTTCCCACCGGCGCCACGTGGCCCTCGCGGGTCTAGAGTGTGCCGTCTGCCACGGGGCGATGGAAGCTCTCACCTCGCCCCCTCAACATCCCTTCCTTCCGGTGACGATGGAGGCCTGCCTCGAGTGCCACGAGAAAGGAAAAGTCCAGAATGACTGCAACCGTTGCCACCGCTAACCAGCGCCCAGCAGGAAGCCACAACCACGCGCTGCGCAATTCCTGCCTGCTGTGCTTGCTTCTGTTGCTGGCCGTCGGAACCTGGGTGGCCGCCCAAGGACCAAGCGGTGGAAGCTTCTTCATCCCGGGCGATGCCAAAGCGGGATTGAAGACGTTTATGGAAAAAGGGTGCGGGCAATGCCACGCCGTGATGGGCGAGGGGGGGAGAAGTGCTCCGGATTTGGCGCGTGCGCCATCCGGTCACCTTAGCGCCGCCGGCCTGATAGCGGAAATGTGGAACCATGCTCCCCAGATGTGGGAGAGGATGCATGAGCAGAGGGTAGCTCTCCCAGAATTCACCGAAGTCGAAATGTCCAACCTGTTCGCCTTTCTCTACTCGGTGCGCTTGCTGGACGAACCCGGGGACGCCGCACGCGGTCGGCGGCTGCTGTCGGAGAAACGCTGCCTGGAGTGCCACGCGGTGGCCGGTCAAGGGGGTCGGGTCGGACCGGGTCTGCTGGAGTGGGCCAGCTACCACAATCCGGTCAGTTGGCTCCAGGCGATGTGGAACCACGCCCCCGCCATGTACGCCCTGATGGAGGAGCGGCGTCTGCCGTGGCCAGAATTCCAGGGGAACGATGTTGCCGACCTGGTGGCGTACCTTCGCACTCAGGCCACGAGCCACCGCCAACACGTCTACCTGCAGCCAGCAGACCCTGCGGTGGGCCGGGCGCTGTTCCGAGAGAAGGGATGCGTTAACTGCCACAGCGTGCGCGGGGCTGCCAGGCGGGCTCCCAGCCTGGGGG
>JACQTG010000186.1 GCA_016210895.1 Acidobacteriota bacterium | reverse complement strand
GCTCTACGGGTATCTCTCGTTTTTCACCTTCAATGGGAACGACCGCACGGCGGAGTTCTACCGCGAGTGGCCGGTGCGCCCGGCGCTGACCCTCAAGGCGCGCATTTATACCATCCGCGCATTTCCTGCCGGAGCCACCGTTGGCTATGGGGCCCGCTTCGTGACGCCGCGGCTGGCACGCATGGGCCTGCTGCCGATCGGCTACGGCCACGGCTGGCGGCGCGGCTTGAGCGGCCGCAGCCGCGTCATCGTGCGGGGTCGCTATGCCCCGGTTGTGGGCACGATCGGAATGGACCTGACCCACATCGACCTCACCGAGGTCCCCGAGGCACAGCCGGGCGATGAAGCCATCTTGATTGGCGAATCCGGCCAGGCGGCGATCCCGCCGACTGAGCCCGCGCGCACGCTGGGCAGTGTCGCCTCGGAAATACTGACCGGCCTCGGCCCCCGCGTCCCCCGCGTCTACCTCGAGTAGCAGCGAGTCCCGAAGCTTCGGGATCCCTGCCTGACCGGAACCCCTGCACTGGCCCCGCTTTTCCCCGGCCTGCCGTCGGGCAGGCTCTCGGCTACAGGGCTACCTGTGAGGCCGCCGCGGGAAACAGCTTGCCGGTGGTTTTCGGGCGGTGCTATACTCACCCAGTAAATTCAGGGCTTTATTTGCCTTCATAAGGAGGCGAGTTATCCGCGCAGGCTCCGACCCCGGGCGCCGCCGCCTCTTGCAAGGCCGACACGGCGAATCCCGAGTCACCAATACCGCGGCTTCGACCGGTTCCCAGTCTTCGGGGACGTCCTTACTGCCCACCGGGGAGCGCTGGGGGTGGATGGATCTCACCCTGATCCGGAGTGTGTTCATCATCATCACCACCGTGGCCTCCTACCACATCCGGCCCTTCCGCCTGCCGCCCTTCTACTCGGGCCTGTTCGGGGTCTTGTTCGGGCTTTCGATCGTGCTGTTTGAGATGCGCCTGCGGCGCGTCAGCCTCAAGCGCCTGATTGGCGCCGTCATCGGTTCCATCCTCGGCATCCTGGGCGCCTACCTGATGACCCTGGTGCTGGCCCAGACCAACATCGAATCCCGCAGCCTGGCCTTCCTGCAGATTGCCCTGCTGCTGTTTATGACCTACGTCGGCCTGGTGGTCGGCGCCAATAAGGGCGACCTGCTGAACCTCACCGCCCTGGGCGGGCTGTTTGGCAGCGAGCGCCCCAAGCGCAGCTTCAAGATTGTGGACACGAGCGTCATCATCGACGGCCGCATCGCCGACATCTGCGAGACCGGCTTCGTCGACGGCATCCTGCTGATTCCGCAGTTTGTGCTGCGCGAGCTGCAACTCGTGGCCGATTCGGGCGACGCGCTGAAGCGCAACCGCGGCCGCCGCGGCCTCGACATCCTGCAGCGGATTCAGAAGATTCACAACCTCCAGGTCGAAATCATCGACGACGACTTCCCCCACCTGCGCGACGTTGACCTGAAGCTGATCGAGCTGGCCAAGCGCTACGACGGCAAGATCGTCACCAACGACTTCAACCTGAACAAGCTGGCGCAGCTCCAGGGGCTCGAGGTCCTGAACATCAACGAGCTGGCGAACGCCCTGAAGCCCATCGTGCTGCCGGGCGAAACCATGCGGGTCTTCATCCTCAAGGAAGGCAAGGAGCACAACCAGGGGGTCGCCTACCTCGACGACGGCACCATGGTGGTGGTCGACAACGCCCGCCGCCTGATCGGGAAGACCATCGACGTCATCGTCACCAGCGTTCTGCAAACCACCGCCGGCAAGATGATCTTCGGCCGCTTCGAAGAAGCGCGTCCTGCGCGCCCCGAAGCCGCTGACCGCACGCCGCAGCCAGCTGGTCGAAACCAAAACGCTGCGCCGGAGCCGTCTCCCCAGCCCGAACGCAACGCCTCCAACTCCCAGGCGGTGGCTGGCCGCGAGCCCCGGGCCAACCAGCGGGCGGGCAATCGCGGCGAGCATTACGAAGTCGTCAGCGACGAGTAGAATCTAGCTTCACTCTTCTCTCGAACCCGCTCGAGGCAAGCGTCTCGGCGGACGTGTCGCAAGGAGCCAGCGCGCGATGAAAACCGTAGCCATCGTACCCGCCGCCGGCCTCGGCATTCGTATGGACCGCGAACGTTCAGGGCGCCACAAGGCACTGCTCGAACTGGAGGGTGCTCCCCTCCTTCTCTGGACCCTGCGCAAGCTGGCCGCCTGCGCGCGCCTGGAGCACCTGTTCGTTGCCGTACACCCGGAAGACAAGGCTGCGGCCGAGGCGGCGCTCACGCGCGAGCCCTACCGCGAGCGCATCACGCTGGTCGAAGGCGGCGACTACCGCCAGGAGTCCGTCGCCGCTTGTCTGGCGCGGCTGCCCGCTGACACGGAACTGGTGGCTGTGCACGACGCCGTCCGCCCCTTTGTCACGGTGGAGCTGGTCGAGAAGGTACTGGACGCCGCTGCGGCCTCGGGGGCGGCCATTCTGGCCCTGCCGGTCACCGACACCGTCAAACAGATTGAGCGCACCCGCGTCACGGGGACGCTGGCGCGCGAGCGCATTGTGCTGGCGCAGACCCCGCAGGTCTTCCGCTACGCGCTGCTCAAGGAAGCCTTCGCGCGCGCGGAGGCCGACGGCTATCATGGCTCGGACGAGGCGGTGCTGGTCGAGCGCCTCGGCCACGAGGTGACGGTCATCGAAGGCTCCGACTGCAATATCAAAATCACCAAGCCCGCCGACCTCGAACTCGCCCGCTTCCTCCTCAGCCAGGAACGCGCCTCCGGAGGAAAATAAGGTGGCCGCTCCGCGCGTAGGGATTGGGTATGACTACCATCGGCTGGTGGCGGGGCGGAAGCTCATCCTGGGCGGAGTGGGGATTCCCCACGACAAGGGACTGACGGGACACTCCGACGGCGATGTGCTGACGCACGCTCTCTGCGACGCCATCCTCGGCGCCGCCGGCCTGGGCGACATCGGTCAACACTTCCCCGACAGCGACCCCAAGTGGAAAGATGCCTCCAGCCTGGAGCTGCTGGCACGCGTGGCGAAGCTCGTGGGCGAGAAAGGCTGGCGCGTGGCGCAGGCGGATACAGTGGTCGTGGCCGAGCAGCCCCGGCTGGCCCCGTACTTTGGCCAGATGCGTGAAACGCTGGCCCGCACGCTCGCCCTCGAGCCGGCGCAGGTCAACGTCAAGGCCAAGACCACCGAGGGCCAGGAAGCCATCGGCCGCGGCGAAGCCATAGCCGCCCACGCTGTCGTCCTGCTGGAGGGAATCTGAACCCGCGGCCACACCCTTTCTGGCACTTGCTTTCGCCACACGATTGCGGGATAAATAGCGCTTCTCAGATTCGCTATGCAGTGAATTCTTGTCTATGGGACGCCAGAAACGATTCCGAACGCGGAAGAAGCATCAGCGGCGGCGCAAGCGCCTGAAGGAAAAACTCAAGCTCCACGAGCAGGGGCAATTGAAGCGCGCTGAGCTACCCCTGCTGGCGCGCGAGTGGCTGGCGCGCAAGCGTCGCAAGCAACAACCTACCACTGGCTAAACGAACCCACCGAATCGCTTCTCGGCCAACTCGGTGTATCCTAGTCGTGTCCCGCTCGATCGCGCAGGAACCGCGAAGAATATCGATGGTTTGCCGCTACACACCGTCGAACCTCACCGCCGAGCATGGCCTGACGGTTGCCGCGGCGCGGGAGGCGCTCTACCGCTGGCTCTGGAGCCGCCCCCACCGGGGGCGGGAGGGGCAGCAGGGCAAGCCGTTCGTCATCCCCCCGGGCCGCCACCTCTGGCGGGAGGAATTGCGCTGGCTGGGAGTCGAGGCAAAGGAAGCAAAAGAACCGGAGTGGCTCAGGCGGCTACCGGACATTCTGCCATCGGAGCCGGCACCCTGGGGAACCGGAACGGCCGCTACGTCTGTTGCCGAGCTGCGCCGGCTCGGTGTCCTGCCCGAAGCCCTGGTCAACTTCCTGGCTCTGCTCGGCTGGCGGCCGCCCGAGGGCACGAGCGAGAGCCTGTCGCCCGACGAGCTTCAGCGCGTCTTCCACCCCGAGCAAATCATCTCGACCCCGGTGCACTTTGACGCGGAGAAGCTCCGCGCCTTGAACCACCACTGGCTCCAGCAGGCCGATCTCGACCGCTTGCTCGAGCTGAGCCTGGCCTACTTCACCGCCCCCGGCTACCTCCCCGAGGAACCAACCGAACCCGTCCGCCAGTGGCTCAAAGCCGTGATTCAATCCGTTTTGCCCGGGCTCGATTTCCTCTCCCTGTTGCCTCAGCGCACCCGGTTCATCTTCCGCTATTCGGCCGAGCAGGCACTCGCGTTTCCCGACAGCCGCGCGGCGCTCGAACGCGAGGGTGCCCGCGACGTCATCCGCGAGTTCGGCCGGCGCGCCCTGGCCGACAGTTGGCTGACGACTGAGCGCCTGGCGGGCATCCTGAAAGAGGTCCGGCAGGCGACGCATCGCAAAGGCCGCGCCTTTCTTGCCCCTATCCGCGTGATGCTGACCGGGCTGCCTTTCGGCCCCGAGCTGGCCGAGCTGGTGCCGATTCTCGAAACCGGCAGCCAACTGCCGCTGCCCCAGCCGGTGAAGAGCTGCCGCCAGCGGGTGCTGGAGTTCTGCTCCGTTTTCGTCTAGGCTCCCGGCAGCGGACGAGAACGCTGCGATGCGCACGTCGAATATCTACTGGACCTGCCGCACCTGCGGCGGCCAAGTTCCCGTCGAACGCCTGGCGTGCCCCCGGTGTGAGCCACCTGCTGCCCCCAAGGCAACGTCGCGTCTCCCCACCCTCTGCCGGGTCTTCGCACTCATGGGCCTTGCGCTGATGGTGCTCGCATCTTTTCGCGGTATGGGAGCCAGAGGAACCCAGGGCAGCGAATGGTCGGGACTCGCGGCCTTCGTTCAGTGGGTTCTGTTCCTGACCATTGGTCTGGCCATAGTAGGCAACGCGATCGTGCTGGACTGGGTATGGAAAGCGGTGGGCTCGCAGCGGCAAGCGCTTCGCTACGCGGGGAGGGCCATCGCCGCGCTTGTGTTGGTTGCCAATGCGGTTGGAATCCCGCTTGTTACGCTGCCGCGAGGAATAGCCTGGCCACGTCTGCTGGTTTCTCCTTTTGCTCCGCTCTTGATTCAGGCTGTCGTCTTTGCTTACTACTCAGGAAGCATCGTGCTGGGGCGTGTGCCCAAGAACCAGTTCTAACAGGGAGGGCGTATGCCTTCGAGACATCTGATCATTCCCGTTCTCGTGACTCTCGCCATCGCCGCTCTCGCTGCCCGTGCGAGACAGATGCCTGCGCGCCACACCGCAGTTGAAATGAGCGGTGTTCGCGGGGCCACGAAGTTTGAGGCCGCGGTCGAAGGCTTTCTTCAACCGCTCAACGGCCGCCTCAAGCTGCGCGCCAGCGAAGTCGATTTCGAACCAGGCGCCAAGCTGGGCGACCACTACCACATCGGCCCGGGCATCCGGATGGTCCTGTCAGGCGAGTTGACCGTCATTGATGCGGCCACCGGGAAGGAGCTCCAAGTGCGCGCGGGGGAATATTTCTACGAGGCCGGCGACGCCAGCTTCGGCGTGCAAAACCGCACCCAGCAGCCCGCCCGGCTACTGGTCGTCGAGCTGCTGCCGGCCGATTGGCCAGGCACGGCGATGGTGCCGCTCGCCCGCCGGGCTGAGTTGGAACAGGAAGGAAGCAAGCTTCAGAGAATCATCTGTCAGAGTGACAGACCCTGAACTGCGGGCAAGCACTCTCAGTTGATGGAGCAGGAGCCGGGGCCGCGCGGGTCGCCACAGGTGCCGCAGGGCCCGGCAGGCTCGCCCCGAAGGTTCGGGGCCAGACGCTCACTGCGACCGCCCACGGCAAAGACGGAAAGCTGCTGCTCGAGATTCGTGCTCTGACAGGCGGGACACTGCGCCTGCGCACCGCCCTGGACAAAAGCCTCGAAGCGATGCGCGCAGTCCTTGCAGGCGTACTCGAAGATAGGCATTAAGTCACGCTCCTCGGGGGGAAATCTTAATTCACCGCGGGCTCTGGCCGCAAGCCGACACAGCGGAGTTCTGTAGCGCACGGGCCAGCCTACCTCTTTCGGGAAAGATTCTCAGGATTCTCTTCGTGTTCAGGGTGTTCATCGTTATTAGACAGGGGTGCCGGTGTGTGCTAGCCAGGAAGGCGGATGAGCGGCCGCGACGTAGGTACAAGCGAGAGACGATGGGGGACAT
>JACQTG010000185.1 GCA_016210895.1 Acidobacteriota bacterium | reverse complement strand
GAGTTGCAAAACAGAATGAACAAGCCCACCGTGCCGATGAGCGCAACGTGTTTGCGGCCGCCGTGGCCGACGATTTCGTCGAGCAGGTCGTAGATACCCACGCGGAAGGAGTTGCTCAACAGTTGCTCGAAGCACAACTGCAACCCGCCGGGCTTGTCGGCCGAGAGCCGCGTGCGAAACCACAGGAAAAACAGCACCACCAGCAGCACAATGAATAGTTCTGTGGCGATGTGGTCGGGAATGGGATAGTTCGGGTCGTGGGGATGGATGCCCACCGCCTCGAGCAGCGCCAGTGCAGGCGGGCCGAGGAGTCGGTTGAAGAGTTCCCCGATCCAGGTGCGATGGTGTTCCATCTAGCGACGCAATCCAGCCACGATCTCGTAGCTCAGTTCAAGCAAAACGGCCGCCGCCAGCACCAGCAGCCCACTCACAACGCCGAGCGGCTCGAGCCAGCGGCGCGCGAAAATAACATAGAGCACCACGGCAAGCAAGGCGAGTGGGGCAAACAGCTTCAGGTAGGTGCGGCCTGTCGGGCGCGCCTGTCCTGCTCGCACCAGCGTGTCCACCACGGCCACAATCCAGCGGTAGTTCAGGTAGGCCAGCGCCCCGCCAAACGCAAACGCGGCTGCCGTCCACCAGCCACCGTACCAGGACGCAAATACCGTACCGAAAGGCACGAGCGCGAGTACGAAACGGCCCAGGCGGCGCTCAGCACGGGCCAGGCGTTGCTGCTCCGCCGCACTGACGGCTTGCGTCACCATTTGGCCAACTTTTTCATCTCGTAGTAGAGTTCGAAGAGGCCGGCAATAAAACCCAAGATCAAGAATATCACCAGAAAAGCTGGCGCCGTGTCTAACTTCTTATCCAGCCACCACCCGATCCCTGCGCCCACGGCAACCGCGGCCACGAATCCCACTCCCATGGACAGCACCAGACCGACCAAGCGCCAGGGAGAGTGTTCCTGCTGATTCGAAACCATCGTCTCTTGCCCAGAGCCACGCTTAGGAGCCGCTAGGGACTCAGCCACGGGCTCCGAAAAACAGCAAAATTGGCCAGGCGGAAGAGAGGTTCGGGATAGATGCCGGGCAAAAGCGTGAGCAGGCAGGTTACCGCGAGCGAGACCACCAACCCCGGCGCCAGGGTCATCTTGCCCGGCTCGCGTGGCTCAGCCATGAACATCGAAACCACGATGCGGAAGTAGTAGTAGAGCGCCACGGCCACGTAGAGCACGGCGATGACCGCCAGGACGTAGCGCTCGCTTTCGATCAGGGCGGCGAAGATTAGGTATTTCCCCCAAAAGCCAGCGGTCGGCGGAATGCCGGCCAACGAGAGCAGGAAAATAATCATCAAGACAGCGGGGGCAGGGTTCTTGAAGAACAAACCGGCCATATCCGAGATTTGGTCACCGAGCAAATCCTTCCGCCGCATTCCGACGACAACCGCGAATGCTCCCAGGGTCATAAAGGCATAGACGATGATGTAGACCACGACGGCCATCAGCCCAAGCCGATTGCCGGCGACAATCCCGAGCAGGATGTAGCCGACGTGGCCGATGGAAGAGTAGGCCAACAGCCGTTTGACGTTTTCCTGTGTGATTGCAGCCAGGTTGCCCACCGTCATCGTCAGCACGGCTACCACAATCAGGATATCTTCCCAGTTCGGCCGTACGGGGTTTATGGGAATCAAGAACAATCGCAGCAGCATCGCCAGCGAAGCTGCTTTCGAGGCCACGGAAACATACGCGGTAATGGTCGTGGGTGCTCCTTCATAGACATCGGGCGCCCACTGATGGAATGGCACGGCCGCCACCTTGAAGAACATTCCTGCAGCGATGGTGATGGTGGCGAGAAAAATGATGGCATCGGGTCGGCCCTGTTCGGTGAGAGCCCGCTGGCGAACGATTTCAGCGATCACATTGATGTTGGTGGAGCCGCTGATGCCGTAGAGCAAGGAGAAGCCATAGACCAAGATGCCGGAGGAAAACGCGCCGAGGAGAAAGTACTTGATGGCCGCTTCGTTCGAGCGCGGGTCGGCGCGCAAGTAGCCGGCGAGCACATAGAACGAGAGGGCCATCAGCTCGAGTCCGATGAACAAGGTGATCAGGTCGGTGCCGCCGGCAATGAACAGCATCCCCACAGTGGCGAACAGGATCAGCGCGTAATACTCGCCCTCATGTTCGCCTTCCACGTCCATGTAGCGGAGCGACATCAGGATGACGAGTGCCGTCGCCGCGAGGGAAATGAACCCGAAGGTGATGAAAAACGGGTCCACCTGCAGCAGGCCCTTGAAGGGGCTGGCGCTGACGTGGCGAAGCTGCCAGAGCCCGATGCCGCTGAAGACCACTCCGATTAAAGCTGCGATACCATTCCAATGTTTGTGTTCCCGGTCGAGGAGAAAATCCATCAAAAGGATGCCGCAGGCAAAGATGGTGAGCTCGAGATGGGGGACGATAGCCTGAAAGTCAATCGGCTGGAAGAATTCCGTCCACATCAGCGCGGCTCCACTGCGCTTGACACCGCGTGGCCCGGCTCAGGCAGAACCACAGGCAGTTCGGCCTCTTCCAGGGTCCGCGGCTGCACCCGCTCCACCAATTGTGCTACCGGCCGCTCCAGCACCTCGAAGTAGGGCTTGGGATAGATACCGATCCAAAAGCACCAGATGACGAGGGGTACGAGCGTGACCATTTCGCGCAGGTTGACGTCGCGAATCTTTTCGTTCTCTGGGTGGGTCACGGGGCCGAACATCACCCGCTGGTAGAGCCAGAGCAAATAGGCCGCTGCCAGCACAATACCGACCACCGCTAAGGCGGCCCAGGTTCTGCTCACCTGCCAGGTGCCGAGCAGGATAGTGAACTCGCCGATGAAGCCGTTCAGCAGCGGCATCCCCAGCGAGGCCAGGCTGATGATCATATAGATGGCGGCGAAGCGCGGCATGGGCGTGGAGAGCCCGCCAAAGTCCGCGATCTCGCGGGTGTGACGCCGCTCATAGAGCAGGCCGACGATCAAGAACAGCGCCCCAGTCGAAATCCCGTGGTTGACCTGCTGGAGCAGGCTCCCGGCCAGCCCCTGGTGGTTCAGGGCGAAGATGCCCAGGGTGCAGAAGCCCAGGTGCGAGACGGAGGAGTAGGCGATGAGCTTCTTCATGTCTTTCTGCATCATGCAGACCAGCGCGCCGTAGATGATGGCGATAATGGAGAGCACGGCCATGATCCAGGCGTAGTCGCGACTGGCATCGGGCAGGATGGGCAGCGACAAGCGCATGAAGCCGTAGGTGCCCATCTTCAGCAGCACGCCGGCCAGGATGACCGAGCCCGCCGTCGGCGCCTCGACGTGCGCGTCCGGCAGCCAAGTGTGGAACGGCACCATCGGCACCTTGATGGCAAAGGCCACGAAGAACGCCCAGAAAATCCAGCGCTGCCACTCAATGGGCAAGTCGAGCTGCATCAGGAGGGTGATGTCGAAGGTCTGCGGATTGCCCAGCACGCCCTTGTTGAAATACCAGAGTGCCAGAATGCCCAGCAGCAAAAGCACCGAGCCGAGCAGGGTGAAGAGGAAGAACTTGATGGCGGCGTAGAGCTTTCGCTCGTGCCCCCAGACGCCGAT
>JACQTG010000184.1 GCA_016210895.1 Acidobacteriota bacterium | reverse complement strand
CCCTTGCCCAGTCGAGCGTGCACCCCCGCCTGGTTCACCCGACCCCCGACGACAAAAGTGGGATCGAGTCCGGCCGCGGCCAGCAGGCCGGCAATAAGCGACGTGGTCGTGGTTTTTCCGTGTGAGCCCGCCACGGCGATGCCGTATTTCAGCCGCATCAGTTCTGCCAGCATCTCCGCCCGCGGAATGACGGGAATCTGGCGGCGGTGCGCTTCCTGGACTTCCGGGTTGTCCGCGCCAATGGCGGTCGAAACCACGACCACCTGCGCCCCAGCGACGTGTTCGGCGCGATGACCCCCGAACACCTTGGCTCCGAGCCGCGCTAGCCGCTCAGTGACAGCCGAGGGATGGAGGTCGGAGCCGGAAACGGTGTAGCCGAGCGTCAGCAACACCTCAGCGATGCCGCTCATCCCGGTGCCGCCGATGCCCACGAAGTGGATGCGGTGGCGGGGCGGATAATTCAGCTCAGTTGAAGTCATCGCGCCACGCTCTCAATCAAGTCGGCAATGCGCGCCGCCGCATCCGGTACGGCAAAGGCCCGCACGCGCTCTTCTAGACTCCCGAGATGCTCGGGGTGCTCCAACAGATGGAGCATATCGCCGGCCAGCCGCTCGCCGGTCAACTCCCGCTGCTCCATCATGCGCGCCGCGCCAGCACGCACCAGCAACTCGGCGTTGCGCAACTGGTGCTGGTCGGCCGCATGCGGATAGGGAACCAGAATCGCCGCCTTGCCTGCCGCTGCCAGCTCTGCCAGCGCGCTCGCTCCAGCCCGGCAGAGGATCAGGTCAGCCTGGGCAAAACACTCGGCCATATTGTCAATGAAGGGATGTACCTCGGCCGGTATCCCCCGACGGGCATAGGCGGTGCGCACGGCCTCAAAATCGCGCTGGCCCGTCTGATGAATGAAGCGTAACTCGGGGCGCGCGGTTCGCAGACGATCCAACGCATCGATAACGGCTGCGTTGATCGCCAAGGCTCCCTGGCTGCCACCGAAAATAAGCAGCGTAAACGGCGGCAGGTGCTGCTTGCGCGCCACGCGAAAGAATTCCTCCCGAACAGGGGTTCCGGTGCGCACGGCCCGGCGATCAAAAAAGCGCACGGTCTCCTCATAGGCCACCGCCACGCGCGTGGCCAGTGGCGCCAGCAAGCGGTTGGCCAGTCCCGGCCCGGCGTTGGGCTCAAACAGCACCGTCGCCCGTTGGCTGAGCACGGCGGCCAGCATCGCCGGTGCTGAGGCATAGCCACCCACGCCGAACAGCACATTGGGCCTAAATTGGTCAAAAAGCCGGGTGCACACAGTTGTGCTATGCGCGAGCAACCACAGGCTGCGGGCCTTTCCGCCCCAGGCCGCCCCGCGGAAGCGCGCCGCCGGCACGGTGTACAGGGGATAGCCGGCAGCAGGAACGACACGGGCTTCAACTCCCTCCTCAACGCCTACGAAGGCAATCTCGGGACTCGAACCCCGGCGCCGCAACTCCGCCGCCACTGCCAGCGCCGGAAAAACGTGTCCACCGGTCGCGCCACCGACCATCATCACACGCATCGCCTCACAACCATGTCAATCCACGTACTGGCTTACGTTCAAGAGTAGACCCGTGCCCAGCAACATCACCAGCAGGCTCGTGCCGCCGTAGCTGATGAAGGGCAGTGGGATGCCCTTCGTCGGCAGGAGTCCCAGCACCACGCTCAGATTGATGAGTGCCTGCCAAATGACCATCGCCGTCGCTCCGGTGGCCAGCAGCCGGGAAAAGTTATCCGGTGCTCCCAGCACCACGCGGAAGCTCCGCCAGCAAAAGACACCAAACAGCCCCACCACGACCGCCGCTCCGAGCAGACCTAGCTCCTCTGCTACCACGGCAAAAATGAAATCTGTATGTGCCTCCGGAAGATAGAAGAGTTTCTGCTTGCCGTCCATCAAGCCCACACCGGTAATGCCGCCGGAGCCAATTGCCAGCAGCGATTGCAACATCTGGAAGCCCCCGCCTTGCGGATCGGCCGCCGGGTCGAGAAAGGCTCGGATACGTTCGACGCGATAGGGAACTCGGACGACAAGAAAATAGAATGCGGGCAAAGCCAGGAACGCCAGACCGGCTAGGTAGCGCCAGCGCAGACCGGCGACGAAGAACATCGAACCAGCAATCAACGCCAGGGCCGCAGCTGTCCCTAGATCCGGCTCAACCACCACTAACCCCACCAGGAGGGCAACTATGGCTGAGGCGGGAAACAAGGTCCCTACCGGGTCGTTGATCGCACGGCGGCGCCGGTCGAGAAAGTAGGCCAGGAACAGGATCAAAACGAGTTTTGCCAGCTCGGAGGGCTGCATCGAGAACGAACCCCACCGAATCCACCGCTGCGTGTTCCGCGCCGAATCCCAGAAGAGCACAGCGACGAGCAACACTACCACCACACAGATGGCGGTAAAGATCGCTGCCGGCTGGCGCAGACTCCGATAGTCGAGCTGCACGAGCGCGAACATCGCCGCTACCCCCACGGCCAACCAGAGCAGTTGCCGCCACAGCAGGACATAGGGACCTCCCAACTGCTCGCGCGCATAGACGGCCGACGCGCTGAACACCATGATGATGCCGAAGGTGAGTAGCGCCAGCACGCTCCCCAACAGGATGCGGTCGAGTTCAAGCCGTTTGGCCATACTTCCTCGAACTCAGGCGGGCCGCCAGTTTCCGCACTTCCTCCTTGAACACGCGGCCGCGATGCTCGAAGTTTTCAAACTGGTCGAAGCTGGCACAGGCAGGCGCGAGCAACACCGTGTCGCCCGCACGTGCCACTTCCGCTGCGCGTGCGACCGCCTGAGGCAAGGTCTCAACCTCTTCGAGGGGGAAGCCATCGCGCAGCTGTTCGGCCAATTTCTGGCGCGCCGCCCCAATCAGCAGCACGTGTCGCGCCCGATCGGCAAGGAGCGCGCGCAGCGGGCGGAAGTCGCTTCCCTTGTCCTTGCCACCCAGAATCACAATCAGATTCCCCACAAAGGCCTCAATTGCCTTCAACGCTGCGTCTACGTTGGTGGCCTTGGAGTCGTTGTAGAAAGCGACACCCGCGAGTTCCGCCACAAACTCCAGCCGGTGCTCAACGCCCTCAAACCCTGCCACGGCGCGGCGGATGGCTTCCGCAGAAACCTCCAGCAGGCGCGCAGCGCAGACCGCGGCCAGGACGTTTTCCAGATTGTGCGTGCCTTTGGGACGAATGGTTTTGCGCTCGAGCACGCACTCCTGGGCCGGCCCGTTGGCGAAGGCAACCCAATCGCCCTCGAGGAAGGCACCCATATCCAGGCGGCGCTGACGGCTGAACCAGAAGCGCTGGGCGCGCACCTCGGGGGCCAAGGCGGCGCACTGCGGGTCGTCGGCATTGAAGATGGCGAAGTCGTCGCCGCGCTGGTGTCCGAATAGGCGCGCCTTGGCGGTGACGTAGTCCTGCATCGAAGCGTGGCGGTCGAGATGATCGGGGCTGATGTTGAGCAGGGCGGCTACGCGCGGGCGGAAGCTGGTCACGGCCTCGAGTTGGAAGCTGCTGGCTTCGAGCACGGTGACGCTCTGCTCGCTGGAGGTCTCGACCAAGCTGATGGCCGGCGTGCCAATGTTGCCGCCGACCTGGGTGGGGCGTCCCGCATCGGCCAAGATTTTCCCCAGCAGCGCCGTGGTCGTGGTCTTCCCATTCGAGCCGGTAATGGCCACGACCGTGCCCCGCAGAAAGCGCCAAGCCAGCTCCAACTCGCTGATGATTTCAATGCCTCTGTGGCGAGCGGCCAGGAGCGCAGGCAGGTCGAGGGGAACGCCCGGGCTCGGAATGATCAAGTCGGCGGAGAGGAAACTCCGCTCCTCATGGCCGCCGCACTCGAGCCGGACACCCAGCCCGCGGAGTCGCTCCGCCAAGGCGGCCACTTGCTCAGCCGGCTTCAGTTCACTGATGGTCACGCGCGCCCTGCGCCGGGCCAGAAACTCAGCCGTGGCCGCACCCGTACGCGCGAGGCCAACGACGAGGGCGTTCCTGCCTTTCAGCTGCATTCCCGGGTTGTTGGCGCCGGCCCTTTTCATCGTAGCTTCAAAGTGCTCAGGGAAAACAGGGCAAACACCACCGCCGTAATCCAAAAGCGAGTGATGATTTTCGATTCTGTCCAGCCCTTTAACTCAAAGTGATGATGCAGCGGTGCCATCAGGAAGATGCGCTTGCCGCGCAGCTTGAAGGAGGCAACCTGGACGATAACCGAGATGGCCTCCAGCACGAACACGCCCCCGATGAAGAAGAGCAAGATCTCCTGTTTGATGATGATGGCGACGGTGCCGATAGCGCCCCCCAGGGCCAACGAGCCCACGTCGCCCATAAAAACCTCGGCCGGGTGGGCGTTGTACCAAAGAAAGCCCAGACTGGCTCCGGCCATCGCCCCGCAGAAGATGCTGAGTTCGCCCACCTGGGGCATCTTGGCCAAGTCGAGGTATTCAGCAAAGCGGGCATGGCCGCTGACGTAGGTGAGTGCTGTCAGCGCACTGGCGGCGATGGCGACGCAGCCGATGGCCAAGCCATCCAGGCCGTCGGTGAGGTTGACCGCGTTCGAGGTGGCGACGAGGACGGCGGCAATGAAGAGGATGAACGGGGCGACCGCGAGCGGAAAGGTGTACCAGCCGTTGAACAGGCTGTCGATGATCAGATCGGGGCGCAGGTTCTTGAAAAACGGAAACAGGATTTCGGTGGAGTAAAGGCCGTCGCGCATCGCCACCAGCACCACGCCGATGAGTACAGCGACGACGACCTGCAGGCTGAACTTGGTTTGCGCGCGCAGGCCCAGGTTCTGGCGTCGCGTGAGCTTCAGGTAGTCGTCGGCGAAGCCGATGGCGCCATAGGCAAGCAGGGCAAGAAGCGCAAGCCAGAGGAACGGATTGCGCAGGTTCGTCCACAGCAGCGCGGGGATGACCACGGAGGCAATGATCAGCAGCCCCCCCATGGTGGGTGTTCCGGCCTTGTTCTGGTGAACGGGCACTTCGGCGCGGATGAACTGCTGAATCTGGAACTGCTGCAGGCGACGAATCAGCCAGGGCCCGAGCAGCAAGGAAATGATCAGCGCGGTCAGACCCGCCAGCGCCGTGCGGACGGTGATGTAGCGGAACACATTGAGCGGGCTGGAGTAGGACTGAAGCCAGAGATAGAGAACCTCGTAAAGCATCAGACCGCGGTCTTGACCGCCGCACTCACCTCCAGGGGGAATTTCGCGCACAGGACATCGAGCAGGGTCTCGAGGGCAATCGCGCGCGAGGCTTTGAGCAGCACCAGGTCGCCGTCGCGCACGGTCTGGCAGAGCCAGTCGGCAGCGGCCTCCTTGCTGTCGAAGAAGAGCGCGCGCTTCTCGGGCATGCCTGCTGCGCGGACGCCGGCGATGAGCTCAGCTGCAAGTCCCGTGACCCCGGCCACGAGGTCAATATTGCCCAGCTTGGCCAGCTGGAGACCGGTTTCTCGATGAAGGACTGGCCCGGTCGGCCCGAGCTCGCGCATCTCGCCAAGCACCAGAATCCGTCGGCGAACGCCGGGGGTGCGGCTGATGGCTTCGGCCATGGCCGCGACGGCGCGCGGGTTGGCGTTGTAGGCGTCGTTGACGACGGTGAAGCTGCCAGCGCCGCCCGGCATCGACAGACGCAGGCGCTGCCCGCGCAGCGCCACCGGCTCGACCGCGGGGAAGACCTGAGCCGCCACCGTCAGCCCGATTTGAAACTGGCTGGCGGCAGCGTAGGCCGCCAGAGCGTTGGCGACATTGTGCCGGCCCATGAGCCCCAGGCGAATTCGCTGCCGCTCGCCGTTGCTGACCAAGTCGAACGCAACACCGTCGCAGCCCCGATCATCGAGATTCTCAGCCCGAATCTGGGCCTCGAGGCCGAACCCGAACAGTACCACCTGCCCGCGGAAGCCTCGGCTAAAGCGACGGACGCGCGGGTCGTCGGCGTTGAGCACAGCCGTGGCGCGGGCGGCCAGGCCGTCGATGAGCTCACGCTTGGCTTCGGCAATCTCGTCGAGCGAGGTGAAGAATTCTAGATGGACGGGGCTGACGTTAGTAACGATCCCCAGGTTGGGCTCGGCCACCGCGCAGAGCTTGGCGATTTCGCCCTTGCGCGTCATCGCCATCTCAACCACCGCCACCTCCGTATCGGACTGAAGGCGCAGAAGAGTGAGAGGCAAGCCAAACTCGTTGTTGTAGTTCCCTTCCGATTTGAGCACACGGTGACGCCGAGCCAGCAAGACGGCGAGAATCTCCTTCGTCGTAGTCTTACCCGTGCTGCCGGTGACGGCTAGCACGGGGCCGCCCCAGCTTGTACGGGCAAAGCGGGCGAGTTGCTGCAAGGCCTGAAACGTATCCGGAACGCCCAGCAGGCATTGGCGGCTGGGGGAGCGTTCCGTGCTGAGGAACGAGTCGTTCACGAGAGCCGCTACCGCACCCCGGTCGAGCGCCTCGCTGACGAAGTTGTGCCCGTCGTGGTGCGGCCCTTTGATGGCGATGAAGACCTCGCCTGGTTTCACCGTGCGGGAGTCGAGTGAGAAACCCGCCAGAGCCGAGTCGGCCACCTGGGAGGAAACCACTCGACCCAGTACGTGACCGATCTTGCCCAGCGTCCACTGCATGACTTGTCCTCAGCGGTCCGTGACCCCAGCTCGTGCAGGGGCCGGGTTGTGGGCGAATCCCCTACGCGCCAGCAGCTTGCGCGCGACTTCCTGCTCACTCCAGGGCTCGACGTGGTCGCGAAAGATTTGCTCGCGCTGGTGGCCTTTGCCCGCCAGCAGCACCAGATCGCCCTCCCGCGCCAGCTCAAAGGCCCGGTCGAAAGCTTGTTCGCGGTCGTGCACGATTTCATACCGCCCATCCCCCTGCTTCACGCCGGGGAGAATATCGTTCACGATCTGGTCGGGGTCTTCCGAGCGCGGGTTGTCGTTGGTCAGGATCACGTAGTCGGCCAGGCGGGCGGCAATTTCTCCCATCACCGGGCGCTTCGTGCGGTCGCGGTCTCCGCCGCAGCCAAACACGATGAGCACCCGGCCGCGCGCCAACTCGCGCGCCGTCCGGAGCACGGTCTCGAAGGCGAGGTCGGTATGGGCGAAGTCCACAACCACATCAAAGGGTTGGCCGGCATCCACACGCTCGAAGCGCCCGGGGACGCTTTCGAGGGCCTCGATGCCGGGAACCACGATGTCCAAAGGAATACCCAGACCCAGGCTGACGGCAGCAGAGGCCAAGATGTTCGCGACATTCGGCCGCCCGACCAGACGCGAACGAACGTTGGCAGAGCCAGCGGGGCTCAAGAGGACAAACCGGAGCCCATCGGCAGACACAGAGACATCGCGCGCCGTGACCTGCGCCTCGGCGCTCGTTCCGTAGAGCCACACCTGGCCTCGGCACAGAGGCTTGAGCCGCTGGCCGTTGGGGTCATCGGCGTTGAGCGCCACCACGCGGGGCGGGGCCGCGCCGTGGCCGCGGAAGAGGCGCTGTTTGGCCTCAAAGTAGTTTTCAAAGTTGCCGTGGAAATCCAGGTGATCGCGGGCAAGGTTGGTGAAGACAGCGGCGGCAAAGGGCAGCGCATAGACGCGGTCGAGCGCCAAGCCGTGCGAGGACACCTCCATCGCCGCCCAGGCCACTCCGGCGTCGCGCCACCCAGCCAGCAGCGCCTGCAGGTCGAGCGACTCCGGCGTGGTATGCGAAGCAGGTTGGCCCGTCTGGCGGGCAGCCGAGCTGCGATATTCCACCGTCCCGATCAAGCCTGTGGAGTGGCCAGCGGCGCGGAGGATGGATTCGAGCAAATAGGTAGTTGTGGTTTTTCCGTTGGTTCCAGTAACCCCGATGACTTGGAGGGCACGAGCGGGGTGACGATAAAAGTTGGCGGCCGCCAGGGCAAGAGCCTGCCGGGCGGACGCGACCTGGACCCAGGTGCGGTCAAACCCGGCCGACGCTGGCCTTTGGCTCATTACGGCGCGGGCACCGCGGCCGAGCGCATCGGCGACATAGACGTCACCGTCCACCTTCTCCCCACGTACGGCCACGAACAGGTCACCAGGTGTAATCGCACGGGAGTCGTAGCGAATAGTAGCGACGTCGACCTCAGTGGGGCCCCAGGTGAAAACCGGCTGGATACCCTGCAAGATTTGGTTCAGTTGCATCGTGCAAATCCATCCATTATAGCTGCATGCTCGGCCAATTCAGCCGGGTGGCTACATGATCCGCCCCGGCGGCGGCGTGCTTTCGCGGAAAGCCACGCGGACAGTGCTCTGCGGCGGCAGGCGCGTTCCCGCAGGCGGAAACTGCTCGGCGGCTACGCCGCTGCCTGCCAACTCCACTTCGAGACCCAAGCGCGCGCATTCTTCCACGACTTCCCGGACCGACTTGCCGACGAGGTCAGGCACACGCACGCTTTCACCTCGCTCGACGATCACGCGGCTGCCTGCCTGCTCGGGGGCGTGCCATTCAGCCGAGGACGCCTGGCTCTGCCACTCATTGGGAGTCGAAAAACCAGGCTTTGAGTTGGCTGCGGCGACCGGCCGGAAGAAAGATTCTCGCTGGGCGGGAGAAAAGTCCCGCACCACGGCATGTTCCAGGCGGGGCCGCGACGGTGCCGGTCGGACCGGCAGGTCGGGCGAGACATTCAGATAGGTCAGCGCCTCCTCAACCACCTTCTTGAACACCGGCGCGGCCACCTCCCCGCCGTGGTAGAGCCCGACGGGAGACTCTAGCACCACCAAAACTGTGACAACCGGTTCAACCGCGGGAGCAAAGCCAATGAACGACGCGATGAATTCCGTCGAGGAATACGTTCCCGTCTCATCAATTTTTTCGGCGGTGCCGGTCTTCCCGGCGGCACTGTAACCGTCCGGCAAGGCCAGCACGCCTGTGCCTTCCATTACCACGCCGCGCAGCATCGATCGGAGGCGCTCGGCGGTCTGGGGGCTGAGAATCCGCCGGCGGGGTGGAAGCGGCGGGGCCGCCCCCTTGGGCGCCCCGAAGGGAATGACCTCGCGGAGGATGTCCGGTGCCACCCATTCGCCTCCGTTGGCGATGGCCGAGAAGGCCGCCACCAGTTGCAGGGGGGTAACGGCCAGCTCCTGCCCCATCGCAATCGCTCCGATGGAAATCCGCGACCAGTTCCCCGGTGAGCGCAGCAGACCCGGGCTTTCCGCCGGCAGACCCACGCCGGTGGGCTGGCCAAAGCCCCAGCGTCGGATGTGCTCATACATTTTCCGCTCGCCCAAGCGCAGCCCGAGCTTGATGGCGCCGACATCACTCGATTGGTGGATGATTTCCCGCACGGTGAGCGGGCCGAAAGCCTTATGGTCGCGGATGAGATGGCCAGCCAGGACAATGCCTCCCTGCTGGCAATCCACGACCTCCTGCGGCCGCGTCAGCCCTTCCTCCAGCGCCGCCGCCACGGTTACCACCTTGAAGGTCGAGCCGGGCTCAAAGGCTAGGCTGACGGCGCGGTTTAGGTGGTAGGAAGGGGGAACCTCCGTGGGAGCGTTAGGATTGAAGCTGGGCCAGTTGGCCAACGCCAAGATCTCCCCGCTCTTGGGGTCGGACACGATGATGGTGCCGGAGCGGGCACGGGTGCGGGCGATGGCAGCAGCCAACTCGCGCTCGGCAATAAACTGAACCGTCTCATCCAGGGTGAGAACGACGCTCGCGCCTTCACCCGGCGAGTCCTCGCTGCGGTGGAACCACCGCCGGCGCCCATCGGTGGAGATAATCAAGCGGCTTTCCGAACCTCGGATTTGGGGGTCGAGCGCATACTCAATGCCCGCCAAGCCGTTTTCATCCACCCCGACAAATCCCAGGACGTGCGCGGCCAGCTCGCGCTTGGGGTAGAAGCGCTTGTTTTCCCGCTGGAAGTAGATCCCCTGGAGGTTCAAGACGCGGATGCGGTCGGCCACGCGTGCGTCAAGCTTGCGCGCCACCCAGACGAACGAGCGGCCGCTGCGCAGCCGCTCAGCCATCTGGTCGGCCGGCTGGCCAACGAGCGCGGCGAGCCGGCGAGCGGTCCGTTCAGGGTCGGGTATTTCCCCGGGAACGGCAAAGGCCGACTCGACGGAAATGGAGATGGCCAGCTCGCGGCGGTTGCGGTCGTAGAGTATGCCCCGCTTGGGGCTGACCGTGATCAGGCGTTGCTGCTGGCGCTCGGCCCGTTGGACAAACTCGCCGTGGCGGACGACTTGAAGCTGAACCAGGCGTGCGCAGATGAGTCCCAGCCAGAGGAAGGCAACGGCCCCCAGGCCAATCACGCGCGCACGGGACGTTGCCACCCGCATTGAATTTCCTGGCTCACCCTCTCCAACAACTTGTTATGATGAGTGCAGCCCCGGCCCGGTGGGGGCGGGCCGGAGCTGTCCTTCGAGCGGGCCCCGTGGGGTACGGGGCTGTCCCGATGGGGTCGGGACTGGTCCGGGTGCAGCGTCATGAAGGCCGTTCGTCCTTCACCCCTGTGTACCCTAGGTTTCCCGCTGCCTGCCGGGCACGCGGCCCGGCAGGTCAGTTATTAGTCCGTAACCGAAACCCGCGTGGCCGGCAGGTGCTGCGCCAGCACTGGTGCCGCGCTGGCCGTGCCCGCTTCGCCCACCGGTTGCCATTGCCCGGCCAGCGGCGCCTCAAGCCCCAGCCGCAGACGCGCCAGAGCATCAATTCGCATCGGGTCACGCAGGCTGGCCTGCTCCAGCCGCAGCGTGCGGTTCCACTCGCGCGCGGTTTCCACCTGTGCCCGCAGCTCCTCCAGCCGATACCCACAATCCAGATAACGGAAGTGCTGCCAGGCGCAAAGCAGACCCACGGCGAGGCAAATGAGCGCCACCGCCAGCAGCGAGGCCGAGTCGCGCCACCGCGCGCGTTGCCGCTGACGCAGCAGGCGCGAGTTGTCAATCCGCTTGACCCAGTAGAGTTGCGCGTCGCTGGCCATCTAGTTCACACTGACCATTTCGGCGGCGCGCAACTTGGCACTGCGCGCGCGGGGATTGGCCCGTACTTCCTCTGTGCTCGGGCGCACTGGCTTGCGCGTCAGAATCCGCCAGGTGCGCTCCGCGGCTCCTGCCCGGAAGGCCTGCTTGACCAGTCGGTCTTCGAGCGAGTGATACGTGAGCACTACAATGCGTCCGCCGGATTTCAGTGTGGCGGGGACTCGATGGAGAAACTGCTCGAGCTCCTCCAGCTCTCGATTCACCGCAATCCGCAGCGCCAGAAACGTTCTTGTTGCGGGATGCAGTTTCTGCCTTCCCTTGTGTTGAGTCCCCGCCACCACTTGCGCCAGGTGCAGCGTGTCCCGCAGGGGACGCGTCCTGACAATCGCCCTGGCAATCTTGCGGGCCGCCCGCTCCTCGCCATACCGGCGGAGAAGCTCCGCCAGCTCACCCTCCGGGAGACGGTTGACCAGATCGGCCGCCGTGCGCGGATCCTGTGAATTCATCCGCATATCGAGCGGGCCGGCCCGTTGAAAGGAAAATCCTCGCTCAGGAGCGCCCAACTGCAACGAGGAAACGCCCAAATCGGCGAGCACGCCGTCGAGCGGACCCAGGCTCAGCCGTTGTTGGATTTCCGCCAGGCGCGCGAAAGTGTCCTCCACCAGCGTAAGCTTGGCCGCGTAGGGCCGCAAACGCTCCTGAGCGATTTCCAGTGCTGTCGAATCTCTGTCCATTCCGATCAACCTACCCGTGGTCAGCCGGGCCAGAATCGCCTCGGCATGTCCGCCGGTCCCAATCGTGGCGTCGAGGTAGACGCCCGTGGGACGCACGGCCAGCCAGTGGAGAACTTCCGCCACCAGGACCGGCGTATGCCAGCGACCGTTTGTCACTACACGCCCAGCTCATCCAGAATCTTCTCGTCGTCCAGGGTTACCGGGTTCTTCTTGATCTCCTCGAGGAACCGCTGGTGGTTCCATACGTCGAGGTAGGTCAATGAGCCCAACACGTCCACTTCCCCGCGCATAGCCGCCGTCTCGCGCAAAATCGACGGAATCAGCAGCCGGCCTTGCTTGTCCAGCTTCACTTGCTGGCCGTAGTAGTTCGCGCGATTCAGAAATTTCTTCTTGGCGCGATTGGTCGAAGAGACCCGCGCGAGCCGCTCCTCGATCCGGCTCCACTCTTCCAGCGGCCAGATGCGCACAAACTCGCCGTTCAGACTGGTCACAAAGAATTCGCCTCCGTAGTTCTCGCGCAGCACACTCAAGAAGGACTGCGGGATCTTCACCCGTCCTTTCTCATCCACGCGGGCCTGATAGTTGCCCCTCAGCATGATCTTTCCCGTCTTCTGGCCGTCAGCGTAACGGCTTAAGTGACTCAGTTCGCCGCTGAATGCAGCGCAAATGCGCTAGTTACCGCTGGGGTTGGGGGCCACACACGCTTTTCCCCGTCACTCCACCGGGTATCACTTTTTCTCCACTTTGTTCCACTTTGCGCCACCTTATAGAGACCCGACTTTTGCTTGTCAAGGAGAAAGTGGAAGTGAGGAGAAAAATCTTTGCGGCTGTTTTCGCCTTCTATTCGCTGGGCTGTTGGTCGGCGGGAGACTCGATCTGCGGCATCAGCGGTGCCAGTTCGAGCACGCTGCGGAGCAGACGGCGTTCATCTTCTGTCAGCGGTGCGAGAAAGCTCGGGTCTGCAAGCAAGGCTCGTCGTTGCTCTTGATCCAGGGGGCGCAGCCGCACCACCCGTTCGCGGATCAACGCTCGCCGCTCGGGTGGAAGCTGTTGCCAGGCGTGGAAGATGCGGCGCGCCTGCTGCTGCTGCTCCGGCGTCAGCTCCTCGAAGCGCTCGGCCCGTCGCCGCAGACGCTCGCGCTCGTCCGGAGACAACTCTTCCAGCCGCTGCATTCGCTCCAGCATCAACCGCTGGCGCTCCGGCGGCAAGCTGTTGAACCACGCTAGGCGCTCACGGAACCGCTGTTGCTGCATCGGCGGCATCCGCCGGAAGCGTTCGTCGTTTTCGAGCGCGCGCAGCCGTTCTTCCGCTGGCAGTTTCGAGAGCCGCTGGAACAGTTGGAGCAGTGGACGCTGGCGTGCCGCCCGCCGCGCCTGCGCCCGCGGTCGTCGCCGCCCCTCCCCTGGGGCCCGCTGCACTTGCTCTCGCTGCGGCACCATCTGAGCGAAGGCTTCAACCGCAGCCGGAGCCAGACCTAGTAGTAGGCCTGCGAGTAACGCCAGTGTTATCAGCTTGCGCTTCACGTTCCGCGCTTCTCCGGCGTCGTACCAGTGGTCGCGGGTACCTCAAAGAGAATGTCGAAGTCGCGCAAAAGGTCATAGTCCTCGAGGATCACCGGTTCGACCGTGGCCAAGTCGTCACTCACGCCCGTGGGCTCACTGCTTTGGGTGAATTCCGTTCCTGCGCCGGTGGGGGGCGAAGGAGTCGGCGACCACACGCCTACCACGAGTAGAATCACCGCGGCAGCGACTACCACGCCTGCGTAGACCCACCGCCATCTCCACGGCCAAGCCTTTGCCCGCGCTTCTGCTTCCACCCGCGTCCGCACGGCAGCCACGAGGCCCGGAGAGGGATCGGCCGCGCGCCACTCGCCGAGCACGTCCAAGACACCGCGAAGCCCGGCCACGCGTGTGCGGCACTCGGCACAGCTTTGCAGATGGCCGTCAATGGCCGCGCGCTCCGCCGCCCCGAGCCGCTTGTCGAGATAGGGCACCACCTGCTCTTCCCGCAGATGCTCATTTCCACTCATTGTCTCGCTCCCTGCACCGCTCTCCCGCCCAACAAGGGACGCAGCTTCACCCGCAACGCCTCATAGGCGCGAAACAACAGCGACTTCAGCGCGCTCTCCGAGCAGCCCAGGATGTCGGCAATCTCGGCATAGTCCAACTCCTGATACTTGTGCAGGAGCACCGCCAGGCGCTGCTTCTCCGGCAGCTCCTCCACCGCCCGCCGGATCAGCGCCAGGCGTTCCGCTTCGAGCAGGTGTTGCTCCATCGTCGGCTTGGGATCCGTCGCCTCCACCGCTCTCTCCGGGCCTTCCCCGGGGCTGGTTTCGAGCGGCATTTCCGCCGCCCGCCGCAGCCGGCCGTCGCGCAGGCTGTTCAGCGCCAGGTTCGTGGCAATGGTGAACAGCCAAGTTGAGAACTTCGCCCGCGGGCGGTAGCTCTTGCGCGCCCGGTAGACCCGAATGAAAACCTCCTGGGCTAGCTCCTCGGCCACGGCGGCGTCGTGTACCATCCGATAGAGGAAGTGCACGAGCGGCGTGCGGTACTTTTCAACCAGGCTGGCGAGGGTTTCCACCTCACCGGCCTTGAGCCGCAGCATCTGCTGCTCATCGCTCTCAGCCGCCATGGCCTCCATCTTTATCTAACCCGCTGCCGGCCAAAAGGTTGCTATGCCAATACCCGGCGGCGTTCTTCGCGGGGTAGCTTCTCCGAAGCATAGCGAAGCACCAGGCGTGGGGCATCCTTTTTGATTCCCAGGAGAAAGCTGACCACCGCTGGCCGCCGCGCCTTGCTCGTCTCCTTCAGCAGCCAGCCGACGCCCTTCTGCACCATATCGTCGGGGTCACGATACAGCCGCCGGGCCAGTCGGAAAACTGTGCGGGTATAAAGCCCCTGGCGCGCTGCCGGGATTAAACTCACCGCTGCCGCACGCCGGCACCAACGATTCTTTGACTGAGCCCAGAGAAAGGTCCGCTGCATGCGCTTGCCGTCCGTCACGAGTTGTGGCCCTAGCACGGCCGTCGAAAGGCCGTCGCAGCTGGCCCAGTCAGTCACGTAGCCGAGCCAGCGCTCGCTGCGATGAAACTCTGCCGGCCCAAATTTCCGCGTAAACCTAGAGGCTACGTAGACGGCGGCGATCTTGTCTTCCAGCCAGCGGCTCGCCAGCAGCCGCTCGGCAACCCGCAGCGCGTCAGACGTCTGCCCTTGCCGCAACGCCTTCCGGGCTGATGCGGCGATGCGCTGGACCTCGGCCGCCCGCACGCCTCGTATCGGCACGCGGTCATCGTCTTTGAAAAAACTCTGGGCTTGCCGGGCTACTGCCGGGCGGGCTCTTTGCACCAATTCAGCTTGCACTTGCCGTACCAGGCGGTCTACAGCCACGCCCCTTGGCACGGCCTAGACCCCCAACAGAGATTTCAAGCCCAACATAAGAGCCACGCCGACGAAAACCCAGAGGGGCATTTTGATGCCGGGCTCGCGGTTGACCTCGGGCATCAGGTCGGAGGCAGCGACGTAGAGCGTCGCACCAGCGGCCAGCGCCAACCCCCAACTCACCTCGGCTCGCAGCAGCCACATCGCGGCTACACCGACGAGCGTCGCCACGCCAAGCAGCACCGTCGCCCACACCGCCGTGCGTTGGCGGTAGCCGCTCGCTATCAGCAGCGACGCCACCGTGAACCCGTCGGGAATCTTGTGCAGAAAAACCGCCAGGAAGATGACCATCCCGAGCCAGCCGGAAACTACAAAGCCAGCGGCAATGGCCACACCATCGAAGAAGCTGTGGATGATCATCCCCAGCACGGCCGTATAGCCCACACGGGGATTAATCATCTCCTCGAGGTGAACTTCTTCCCCGAAGTGGAAATGCGGGCTGATGGTGTGCTCGAAAAAGTGCACCAGGAGGTAACCCGCCAGTACGAACACCAGGGCCAGCTCCCCCGCGCGCGACAGACTTTCCGGCACCATCTCGAGCAAGGCCGTGGCCAACATGAAGCCCGAGCCGAGCGCCAGGAAGTATTTCAGGTACACCCGCTTCCACGTGTGCTCGAGCACGATCAGCCCGCCCACCACGGTGGCCGTGGCAGCCGTCAGCCCCAAGACGAAACTCGACACGAGCGGACTCACTTCTCTGCCCTTCCCCGATGCGCTCCATGGCGGATGTAGAGGACGTCGCCATCAGCCACCTCAGCCTCTTTGCCTTCCAAGCGAATCTTTCCTTGCGTACGGGCTTCGGCCAGACCACCGGCGGCGACGAGCTCCTGCCAGGGAATCACTTCCGCCTTGATGAACCGCTCGGCAAAGTCGCTGTGCACGAGCCCGGCCGCTGCCAGGGCCGTGGTGCCACGCGGCGCAAGCCAGGCACGGCATTCGCGCTCGCTGACGGTGAAGAACGTAATCAAGTTGAGCACGGCCAGCGTCTCGTGCAGCACCCGTTCACGGGCCGACTCTTTCAGGCCATAGCTCGCCAGGAATTCGGCGGCTTCGGCCTCCTCCAGCTCGGCCAGCTCAGCTTCGATCTTGCCGCACATTGCCGTGACCCGCACGCTCGCCTGGCCGACGAGCTGCGCCAAGGCGTACCGGTCGACGGCGCGGTCGAGTTCCCGGGCTTCTTCATCGCCCGCATTCAGAATGTGGAGTACCGGTTTGGCCGTAAGAAACATAAATCCTCGCAAGACCCGTAGCTCCTCTTCGCTCCAGGTTAGGGCGCGCAGCGGTGTTTCGGCGGCCAGCTGCTCGCGACAGCGACTCAATGCCGACCGTTCGTGCTCGAGCTCCGGCGTGTGCGTCTTTTTGAGTTCGCGCTCAAGCTTCTCCAGGCGCGTGGTAGCCGCGTCGAGGTCAATCAGCAAGAGCTCGGTTTCGAGGCTCACACTATCGCGCGCCGGATTCACCTCTCCCGGCAGGTGTGGTACAGCGGGGTCACGAAAGGCGCGGACCACGTGCGCCAGGGCATCCACTTGGCGGTAGTGAGCCAGCGCCACGGCGTCTTTTTCCGGCTCGTTCACCAGCGCCGGGCCATCGAGGTACTCCAGTTGGGCGCGGGTAACCTTCTTCGCCCGATGAATCCGCGCCAGCTCATCGAGCCGCGGGTCAGGAACGCATGCGACACCTAGGTGTGGCGCCACATCGTGCGGGGCGCCGGCGTGACTGCCGCTGAGAATCCGTAACAGAGATGTCTTCCCCACCTGCGGGAACCCGATGATGCCTGTCCGCAGCACGCTTTTTCACCGTTAGCTGAGACGGCCCTTTCCTTTGGCTACCGCCAGCGCCGGAGCAGAAGCCCCAAGAGCGCGAGAATGCCCGCCAGGGTTCCCGTCATCAACGCGACCGAAACACGATGATAACGATTGAAGGTGACTCGCAGCGGATACTCCACCGCCGTCTGATCCACCGAACCAAACAGAGACTTCATCTCCGCGCGCAGCCTGTCCATGCGCTGGCCGAGAAAATAGTCGGAATAGAGCGTGACCAGAAGCAGCAGCGCCACCAGCCCCACTTCTAGGGCAATCCAGGTGCGGTCACTCGGCTCGCGTTTCTCCACCAGCAGGCCTAGCAGATAGATGGCCCCGCAAATGTAGCTCAAAGCATAAAGCCGGTTTAGCACCACCGTCACAACGTCGCCGGCAAGATGCCGATTGCCCAATACCTGAAAGAGGGCCGGCGCCACAATGAAACTGAATAACACGATCCCGCCCAGCCAAACCCCCAGCGCCATTACTTCCACATACCGCGCCGCCGCGAGCATTTTAACGCCGCGCTCCCGCGCAGGGACGCTACCGGTGCGTTCTGGGAAAGTCAAGCAGAGGCACAGCAAAAGGTGTTTTCCTCTTGCCAGGTTTCCGCTACAATCGGGGCCGTTCGATGGGGAGGGCGCGGGGTTGCCGCGCCTTTTTCATTGGAGGTGGCTTCAGCGAAGAATGGTGGGCGCTGTCTGTCCTGAGCGAAGTCGAAGGATAGGATTCGAACCGGCGGTGGTGGGCGCTGTAGGATTCGAACCTACGACCTCTCCCGTGTGAGGGGAGCGCTCTAGCCGCTGAGCTAAGCGCCCACGGAGCGATTCTAGGGCAGTTTGGAAGGGCTCGCAAGCATGGACCGAACCGAGACCGCCAGCCAGTTGGCCGAACTGCAGCGTGCCATCGGCACGGTCATCAAGGGCAAGGACGACGCCATCAAGCTAGCTTTGGTGGCTTTGTTTGCCCGCGGGCATCTGCTGATCGAAGACGTCCCCGGCGTGGGCAAGACGATGCTGGCCCGGGCGCTCTCGCGCTGCTTCAACTGCACCTTCCAGCGCATCCAGTTCACCTCCGATCTGCTGCCCAGCGACGTCATCGGCATCTCGGTCTACAACCAGCATGAGCAGCGCTTCACGTTCAAGCACGGGCCCGTCTTCGCCAACGTAGTGCTGGCCGATGAGATCAACCGCACCACGCCCAAGACCCAGTCGGCGCTGCTGGAGGCGATGAACGAGGGCCAGGTTACGGTCGACAATTGCACCCACCCGCTGCCCAAGCCCTTTGTCGTGCTGGCGACACAGAACCCCATCGAACACCACGGCACCTATCCCCTGCCCGAATCGCAACTCGACCGCTTCTTGCTCCGCATCCGCATGGGCTATCCCGAGCCGGCCAGCGAAAAGGAAGTGATTCGCAGCCAGTCGGACTCGCAGCCGCTCGAACGCTTGGCTCCCATAATGCCGGCCGAGGAGGTCACCCACTGGCAGGAAGAGGTTCGGCACGTTCGTGT
>JACQTG010000189.1 GCA_016210895.1 Acidobacteriota bacterium | reverse complement strand
TGATCGAGCCCAAGTCCACGCTCAACACCGGCACCGTGCGCAACGAGCGCACCCTGGCTGAGCTCGAGCGCATCTGACTGCCTTACTCCGATGCACTTCGCCGACGTCGAGCGCGCCCGCACGTTGCTCCGCCGCTACCTTCCGGTGACGCGGCTGGTGGCCGCGGCCGCCCTGAGCGGCGTCTCGGGCGCTGACGTCTATCTCAAGCTCGAAAGCGAGCTGCCCACCGGCTCCTTCAAAGTCCGCGGCGCGTTGCACGCGCTCATCCGCCAGCGCGAGCGCGGCGTGGTCACGAGCAGCACCGGCAATCACGGCGCCGCCGTGGCCTATGCTGCCCGCACACTGGGTGTCCCGGCCACCGTGTTTCTTCCCGAACAGCCCAACCCGGTCAAGCGCGCCCGCATCGCCGACCTGGGCGCGCAGGTCATCGAAGCCGGGCGCGACTACGACGAGGCCCGCGCCCACGCCGCCGACTACGCGCGCCAGTACTCGCTCTATTTCGTCGAGGATGGCCGTGACCCCAGCCTGACTCCCGGGCCTGCCACCATTGCCCCTGAGATCTTGGAGCAGTTGCCCGAGACCCAAGTCATCTACGTCCCCATCGGTGACACGACGTTGATCCGAGGCGTGGCCTTTGCGGCCAAGCAGTTGAACTCCAAAGTCCGCATCGTCGGCGTCCAGGCCGCACGCGCCCCGGCCTACTATCGCTCCTGGAGCGAAGGGCGCGTGGTCACCACCGATTCCTGCGATACCATCGCCGACGGCCTGGCCACCCGTTGCCCGACCGAGGAAAACCTGCGCGCCTTGCGGCAACTCGTGGACGAGATGCAGCTTGTCTCGGAAGAGGAGCTGCTGCGGGCCATCTATCGCCTGCTGGTGGACGAGCACGTGCTGGCCGAGCCAGCCGGGGCCGCCGCCACGGCCGCCTTTCTCGCCCGCGGGCGGGCGCACGCCGGCGGGAAAGTCGTTCTACTCGTCACCGGCGCGAACATCACTCCGGAAATCTTGCGGCAGGCCGCTTTGGCAGGCTGACGGGCAGCGGCCAGGCCAAGCGTCTGGGTCACGGCGGAGAGCAATCTTCTAACCCCGCTCCGACCTGACCGCCGCGTCTATGGGCCATTAACCCGAGCAAGAGAAAAAGGTTGCGGAGGGGGCGGGGGCGGCTAGTGCCGTTCCAACTTAATGAGCCGAGGCATTCCCCTATAGCTGTGCAGCAAGGCAAGGCTGAGCGGGGAGCGATCAATTGGCCGAATTAGTTGGAACGGCACTAGTGGACCCAGCGGTCGTGGGGCTGCTTACCTTCGTCGCCTTCCTGGTCGCGCAGATAGACTTCGAATTTGCCCCGCATCCGCCGGCGCCGCCAGTCGGCGTAGCGCCAGCGCGCCCGGTAGAGCATCCAGTCGCCGCGCAGGGAGAGGTAGCCGAAGAACATCCCGCCGAGATGCGCCACGTGGCTGACCCCCGTGCCCGGCCCCTGCAGCGCCGAGAGAAAGGCAAGCCCGCCGAAAATCAGCACAAAGATCCGCGCGGGCACGGGAAAGAGAAACATGATCAGGATGGGCACGTTCGGATAGAGCAGCCCGAAAGCGAGCAAGATGCCGTAGATGGCGCCGGAGGCGCCGATGGTGGGAATTTGCAGGGCGTCGAACGGGCCGCGCACCGCGACCCAGCCGAACTTGACCGTCACCGCCGTCACCAGCACGCTGAACAGGCCCGCGCCCACGCCGGTGAGGAAGTAGTAGCGCAGGAAGCGGCGCGAGCCCCAGTCGCGCTCGAGCGTAGTACCGAACATCCACAGGGCGAACATATTGAAAAAAAGGTGCAGAAAGCCGCCGTGGAGGAAGAGATAGGTCACCGGCTGCCAGAGGTGAAAGCGGAAGAGGAAATCAGCCGGTACCAGGCCGAAGGTGCGCACGAAGGCACGGGTGAAGCCGGGCGAGAAAGCCCCGATGACAGCGGTCAGAAGGTAGAGGGCGGCGTTCAGGATAATCAGCCGCTTGACCACCGGCGTGAGCGAGAAAGAAAAGCCGTAGCTGCGGTAGGTGGGCCGGCCCCAGCCGCCGGTGCGAAAGCCGTAGCTCATCTAAACAGAGTAAGCCCACTGGCTGAACAGTTCAACAGCTGAATGGGAAACCGCCGGTGTGGAGCACCACTTCCGGACCTAAGTTTCTCAGACACGCGGCTAGTCGAGCTTCTTGCGGGCGAAGTGGAAGAGGCTCAGAGCCAGCAGCGCGAACAGTACCACCGCCAGCCAGTCGGTCTCCGTCAAGCCGCCCAGGAGCGCCGGGCCGCGGCGGAAGAAGCCGCGCGTGAGCGCCCCGGTCTCTTCGAGCAGCGCGATGCCGATAGCGGCCAGTCCGAAGATGGCGCCGCCGGCGATGAGGCCACTGGAGTAGAGCGAGCCGGGGCTGACTTCGCTCTCTTCGCGGTGCGTTCCCCGCTCCGCCCACCAGCGCACCACGCCACCGCAGAAAATCGCCAGCGTCGTCCCGATGGAAAGATAGGAGCCCACGGCGAAGGCGAGCGAGCGAATGCCCAGCAGCTCGACGGTAAAGACGAGAAATACCCCCAACAGCACCAGCCCCCAGGGCAGTTGTTGGTTCAGGATGCCGTTGATCACCGTGGCCATCAGGCGCGCCTGGGGCGCGGCGGCGCGCTCGCTGCCGATGCCCTGCACCCACTGGATCTCAATCTGCGCCGTTTCAGGGTTGTAGAGGTACTTGCCGTCGGGCACAGTAGGCGAGCCGATGGAGTTGAGCAGATAATAAGTCCGGCCTTCATGGTCGAAGGCACGCGACTCCACGCGCACGCCGGCCGGCAACTGCTCCACTGCCAGCGGAATCGTCACCGGGCGGTACTCGGCCAGGCCGCGGTTCATCATAATCAGGGTCAGGCCAATGACGGACACCGAAGCCATCACCCCGACCATCAAGCCCACTTGCTGCTTCCACGGCGTGGCTCCGACGAGGAAGCCAGTCTTCAGGTCCTGCGAGGTGGCGCCGGCATTGGCCGCGGCGATGCAGACGAGCCCGCCGATCGAGAGCGCGAGCGCGGCGTACGCCCCCCCGGTCCAGCCGGCGAGCAGAAACAGCGCACAGGTGGCCATCAGCGTGGCAATCGTCATCCCCGACACCGGGTTGGCCGAGCTGCCGATCAAGCCCACGATGCGCGAGCTCACGGTCACAAACAGAAACCCAAACGCCACCACCAGAATCCCCGAAGCCACATTGGCCACGATCCCCGTGGGCGCGCCCGGAATCGGATAGCCCGTCAGCAGGCCAATGACGAACAGGATGAGAATGGCCGAGCCGATGAGCACAATCTTCATCGACAGGTCATCTTCGATTCGCGAGCGCCCGACGCCCGCCACTTGCCCGCGTGTGGTCAGGTCGCGCAGGCCGGCGCGCAACGACTCAACGATGGTAGGAACCGTTTTGAGCAGCGTGATCAGGCCGGCGGCGGCCACCGCGCCCGCGCCCATCGGCCGCACGTAGCTCGCCCAGAGCTGCTCGGAGGTCATCTGCGCGATGGGGATGGTGGAAGGATAGAGCGGCTCGGTGAGCCGCCCGCCGAAGAACTTGATCGCCGGCATCATCAGCAACCAGGAGAAGACCCCGCCGGCGAAAATCGTTCCCGCCACACGGGGGCCAATGATGTAGCCCACGCCGAGATACTCCGGGGTGACCTCGGCCTTGACCGTGCCCCCGGGATACCAACTCGGCCGGTAGTCCGGCACCGACTTCCAGAAGCCCATCGCGTGCATCAGGAAGGCGTAGACGCCGCCCAGCCCCAGGCCCCAGAAGAC
>JACQTG010000188.1 GCA_016210895.1 Acidobacteriota bacterium | reverse complement strand
GTTGTGCTCCTCTTCCACCGTGATGCGCCGCAGGCCATAGACGCCCGCGAGCTCGCCCCGCTTGCGCATCTGCGCTAGCGTCAGCGGGCCGGCGTAGCGGTAGCGAATCTCGAGAAACGTCATCGCGGTTCATTATACATACTCCATCCGGCGCCACAGGTCGCCATCCGTTCGCCGTCCGACGGCGTTCCCACACCCTAGGGGCTACACAGGGGGCGTCAACCAAAACACTCCCCAGCGGGCCGCGTCCTCGCCTAGAATCTCTACACCCGGACGTCGGTGCCGAGATGGCTGGACAAACCCAGTACGACGTCATTGTCGTGGGTGCCGGACCGGCGGGCGCACTCGCCGCCTATCAACTGGCCCGCAGGGGCTGCCGCGTGCTCCTGCTCGAGCGGGAGAAGATTCCCCGCTATAAGACCTGCGGCGGCGGTGTGGTGAAGCGCGCGCTGGACGCGCTGCCCTTTCCACTCGATGGACTCGGCGCGGTGGTTGAGCGCTCGGTGTCGCGCTTCGAGCTGACGCACACCCTGAAGCAACGCCTCAGCCTCGCACGCGAGCCGGCGCTCGTTGCCATGACGATGCGGAGCGCCTTCGACGAATTCCTGACCCGAAAAGCGGTGGAAGCCGGAGCGCTTCTCAACGACCGCGTCAGCGTGGAAACCGTAGTCGAGTCTGGCGAATCGGTGCGCTGCGATACCACGGCGGGATCTTTTGTTGCTTCCTTCCTTATCGGGGCCGACGGCGCCAACAGCATCGTGGCTAGAAGGGCAGGGTGGTTTCGCCCGCCACGCTGTGGCATCGCGCTCGAGGCGGAGCTGTATGTAAGAAGTGACCGGCTGCTGGCGGACTACGCCACGCGCGCCGACTTCGACTTCAACGTCCTCCCGCAGGGCTACGGTTGGGTTTTTCCCAAGGCTGATCACCTCTCTGTGGGTGTGTTCACTCTCAGAACTAGCCTGCCGGGCATCCAACGCTACTGTGATGCCTACATCGTGCAAAAGGGATTGGCCGGCCAGGTCGTACAGGCGGTGATCAAAGGCCACCGGATTCCCCTGGGCCCCCGAAGCGAGCGGTTTAATTCGCAGCGCGTGCTACTGGCCGGCGATGCCGCCGGGCTCGCCGACCCGCTGACCGGCGAGGGCATCTCCTACGCCATTCGCAGCGGTCTCTTCGCGGGTGAGGCCGTGCTGGCAACTCTCCGCAGCCCGGCTTGCTCGCTCGACACCTATTCGCAAACCGTCCGCGACGCGTTGCTCCCAGACATCAAGCTGGGCGCGCGCTGGGCGCGGCTGCTCTATGGGTTTCCCTGGTTCTTCTACCGCCTCCTGACCCGCAAGCAACTCCTGGCCGAGCGCCTGGCCGATGTCTTCGACGGCAAGACCACCTACCGCCAACTCTGGAAAGACGTCTACACAAAACCCTACAAACTTTTTTAGCGGAAAGCTGAATCCCTGGCTTCTCCTACAGTGCCACCCGGCGCAGGCGTAGCGCGTTGCTGATGACCGACAGTGAGCTCAAGGTCATGGCGGCGCTGGCGAAGATGGGACTCAGCAGCGGGCCGGAGAACAGATAGAGCACGCCGGCGGCAATCGGCACGCCCAGGCTGTTGTAGAGGAAGGCGAAGAAAAGATTCTGGCGGATGTTGCGCATGGTGGCGCGACTCAGCCGGCGCTCCCGGGCAATGCCGCGCAGGTCGCCCTTGACCAGCGTCACCCCGGCGCTTTGGATGGCGACGTCGGTTCCAGTTCCCATGGCAATGCCCACCTGGGCCAGCGCCAGTGCCGGAGCGTCGTTGATGCCGTCGCCCGCCATGGCCACGAAACGCCCTTGCGCTTGCAGGCGCTTCACCACATCTCCTTTCTGATCCGGAAGTACCTCGGCCCTGACCTCGTCCAGACCCAGCTTGCGTGCCACCGCCTCCGCCGTGGTGCGGGTGTCGCCCGTGAGCATGACCATGCGAACGCCATCCTCGCGCAGCAGGCGGATGGCTTCATAGGTGGACTCTTTAATGGGATCAGACACGGCCACGAGACCCGCCGCCTGCCCATCCACCGCCGCGAACATCACCGTCTGGCCGTCGCGCCGTAGTGCCTCGGCGGTTTCGGCCAACCCGACGGGCTCGATACCCAATTCGTCGAGAAGCTTGCGGTTGCCGAACGCCACCTTTCGCCCCTCGACCGTGCCCACTACTCCCTTGCCGGTCAGGGAGCGGAAGTTGGCCGGCTCGGTGAGCGTGAGCCTGCGCTCGCGTGCGCCGGCCACAATGGCGGCTGCGAGCGGATGCTCGCTCGCGCGTTCGAGACTGGCCACCAGCCGCAGCAGCTCCGCCTCCTTCTGGCCCGGTCGCGCCACGATCGAGGTCAGCCGCGGCTTGCCTTCGGTCAGCGTCCCGGTCTTGTCCACCACCAGCGTGTCCACTTTTTCCAGCGTCTCCAGCGCTTCGGCGTTCTTGATCAGCACCCCGGCGGTCGCGCCCCGCCCGGTGCCCACCATAATGGACATTGGGGTGGCCAACCCGAGCGCGCACGGGCAGGCGATGATGAGTACCGCCACTGCGTTCACCAACGCATAAGCCAGGCGGGGTTCGGGGCCCAGCAGGCTCCAGACAGTGAAAGTGAGGATAGCAATGACTACTACGGCGGGAACGAAGTAGGAGGAGACGACGTCGGCCAAGCGCTGGATCGGGGCACGGCTGCGCTGTGCCTCGCTCACCATGCGCACGATCTGCGCCAGCAGGGTCTCGCTGCCCACCCGCTCGGCGCGCATGACCAGGCTGCCGGTGCTGTTGACGGTTCCGCCGATAAGCTGGCTTCCTGCCGCCTTCTCCACTGGAATCGGCTCGCCTGTCACCATCGACTCGTCAACTGAACTTGAGCCTTCGAGCACGACTCCGTCCACCGGCACTTTTTCTCCCGGCCGCACCCGCAGCCGGTCGCCCACCTGCACGCGGTCGAGGGGAATGTCTTCTTCAGTCCCGTCCTCGCGCAGCCGGCGGGCGGTTTTGGGCGCGAGTCCGAGCAAGGCCCGGATAGCGCTTGATGTCCGGCTGCGCGCGCGCAGCTCCAGCACCTGACCCAGCAGGACCAGCGTGGTGATGACCGCAGCCGCCTCAAAGTACACCGCCGGCTCACCCTCGTGACCCCGGAAAGAGGCAGGGAAGAGGCCGGGAAAGAGGGCGGCGACGGCGCTAAAGAAATAAGCCACACCCGTGCCCGTGGCGATCAGCGTGAACATGTTCAGGCTGCGGTTCACAATCGAAGCCCAGCCGCGCTCAAAAAATGGCCGGCCACCCCAGAGCACCACCGGCGTGGCCAGCAGGAACTCCACCCAGGTCTTCAGTCGGCCGGAGATCAACCCTTGCAACGGCTGGCCGGGGAGCATTTCCCCCATTACCAGCAGAAGAATTGGAGCCGTAAGGGCTGCGCTCACCCAGAACCGGCGGCTCATATCCACCAGTTCCGGGTTGACTTCCTCCTCTGCGGTCACCGTTCGGGGTTCGAGGGCCATGCCGCAGATGGGACAGGCGCCGGGTTCAGTCCGCACGATTTCGGGATGCATCGGACAGACATACTCTGTCCGCGTGACCGGCGCCGCCGCCATCGTTGGTTCAAGGGCCATTCCGCAACTCGGACAGGAGCTCGGCTGTGGCTCCCGCACCTCGGGGTGCATCGGGCAGGTGTACTCTTGCGCTAACTTGGCTGAGGAAAGGCGAGGCTCACCTGTCCTGAGCGAAGCCGAAGGGCGCCCGGCCTCGACTCGGGCCACCTCTGGTTTGGTGAGCGTCACAACCTCGGCGGGCGGGCGCTGCAAGTACTTGCCGGGCTCGGCCCGAAACCTCTCCAGGCAATGCTGGCTGCAAAAAAAGTAAGTCTTGCCCTCGTGTTCGTGGCAGCCGGCCGCTGCCCTCGCGTCGACATCCATCCCACACACTGGATCCTTCGCCACCGCCCCGGCGCTTGCAGGCTGAGGATCGTGCAGGTTTTTCAGCGGCGGGGCTCTTCGCTTGCGAGTCACGCGCTCGCCCTCCCTCTCACCCGCACACAATACCAGATTGTGCAACCCGGCTGCTCGTTGCCCCTTACTTTTCCCCTCGCCCCGGCGGCGTTGACGCCGGCTCCGACTTTCTCTAGCATTGGTTCTCGGGAACCAGAAAAGTATGCTCCCGCGCAATGCCGTTGCCTCAGTTTGACGAGCCCATCATCGAGATCCGTGACCTGCGCAAGGTTTACGGCAACCACCAGCGCCCGGTCATCGCCCTGGACGGGGTCAATCTGACCATCTACCGGGGCGAGGTGATGGCCTTGCTCGGCCCCAACGGCGCTGGCAAGACCACCACCATCGGCATCTTGACTACTCGCATCAAGCCCACGTCGGGCTGGGCGCGCGTGGCGGCGATCGACCCGGTTGAGAATCCCATCGAGTTGAAGAAAATCATCGCCGTTGTGCCGCAGCAGATGAATCTCGACCGCAGCCTGCGCGTGCGCGAGAACCTGCTCTTCCACGCGGAATACTTCGGCATTCCCAAGGCCGTGCGCGAAGACCGCGCCGACCGCCTGCTCGACTGGCTGCACTTGCGCGAGCGCGCACGCGACAAAATCGACCACCTGTCCGGCGGCATGCGCCAGCGGCTGATGATTGCCCGCGCGCTGATGCACGAGCCCCAAATCCTCTTCCTCGACGAGGCCACGCTCGGCCTCGACCCCCCTTCGCGCCTGCTCATCTGGGACAAAATTCGCGAGCTGCGCGAGCAGGGCCTCACCATCATCCTTACCACCCACTACATGGACGAGGCCGAGGAGTTGTCCACGCGCGTCGCCATCATCGACCACGGGCGCATCCTGGCCTTGAACACCTCCGGCGAGCTGAAACGCCTGCTCCCAGGTGGAGAAGTCATTGAGCTGGAATTCCGCCAGGCGCCGGCCGACATTCTCGACCGGCTGCGCGGTGTGGACGGCCTGGCGCGCGCCGAGCGCGAAGGCCAGCGCGTGCGGCTCTACGTGGGCTCGGCCGGGCCGACCCTGCCGCGCGTGATGCAAGTGCTCGATCGCCAGCTTGACCAGCTCCTGCACGTCCACCTATCCCCTGCGACGCTCGAGGACGTGTTTATTTATCTCACCGGGCGAGGCCTGCGGGAATGAACTGGCACACCTTCCTGGCGCTGCTGCATCGCGACCTGCTGGTCAGCGTGCGCGACCTCTTCTCCTTCCTCGTGCGCACCCTCGTTCAGCCCGCCTTCCTGGTGGTGATTCTCGGCAACGTGATGCCGCGGCTCGGTCTGGTGGCGCCCGACCTGACCACCATCATGCTGCCGGGGATGATTGCCTTGAGCATGCTTTTCGCCGGCATGCAGGCCGTGGCCATGCCGTTGATCTACGAGTTTGGTTATACAAAAGAGATTGAAGATCGGCTGCTGGCTCCCATCGGCCTGCGGACCCTCGCTGTGGAGAAAATCGTTGTGGGTGCGCTCCAGGCGGTGCTCGCAGGTGTGGCCATTTTGCCGTTGGGCGTCTACCTGATGTACGGAGAAGTGCGCTTGGACTTCTCCCACCCCATCATCCTGATCACGGTGGTGTTGGGTATCGCGATTGTCTCGGCCGCCTTCGGGCTCTTTCTGGGCGCGTTGATTGATCCGCAGAAAATCGGCCTGATGATGTCGGTCATCGTGGCGCCCATTCTGTTTTTTGGCTGCACCTACTATCCCTGGCGGGGTCTCGAAGCCGTTCCCTGGCTGCAGCGAGTCGTTCTGGTAAACCCGCTCGTCTACGCCAGCGAAGGCTTGCGGGCCGCCCTGACCCCGCAAGTGCCTCATATGGGCCTGGTCGGGATCTACCTCGGCCTGGGCGCCAGCCTGGTGCTGTTTGTTATCGTCGGTATTCGCGGCTTCTGCCGACGCCTGACCATCTAGCGCCGAAGATCAGCTACCGGCGAGCTGGGCCAGATAGAAAAGGATTTCCGGGTTGTCCCACTCGTGCGGGCCCACTATCTTGCGGTCGACACGCCCGTCGCGGTTGATGATGTAGGTTTCCGGAAACATCCAGGTTCCGTAGCGCCGGGCAATTTCGCCCTTCGGGTCGCGGTAATTGGGAAAGGTAATGTGGTTCTCGCGCAAGAATCTCTCATAGGCAGCCGCGTCGGTGTCGACGCTCACCCCCAGGACAACCACGCCGCGTTCACTTAGCTTGCGGTAGAGCCGTTCGAGCGAAGGCATCTCGTCCACGCAGGGCGGGCACCACGTGGCCCAGAAATTCAGCACCACCACCTGACCACGCAGCTCGCTCAACCGCTGCGTCTGGCCGTTCCAGGTGAAGTGGAAGTCAGGCGCTGGCTCGCTCGCCGTGGGCGGCTCGGTACGCCAGTCGGGAAGGAACAACGCCGCCAGCAGGACCACTGCGCCGAGGCCGACGGCGCTCAAAAGGAGTTTGTCTTTGGCCATTCTGTCGCCAATCGGCTATAATTTCCGTTTCTGTAGACGGTGCCAGAGCCGCCGTCTGCTTCCATTATGCCTGAAACACCGCAGGTCAGTGCCATTCTACCGGCGCGCAACGAAGAAGCCAACATTGCCGCCGCCGTCGAATCCCTGACCCGGCAGACCACGCCGGTCGAAATCATCGTCGTGAACGACGCCTCCACCGACCGCACGCGCGAGATTTTGGACGGCCTCCAAGCACGCTTGCCGCAGCTCCGCGTGATTGACAACCTTTCCGTGCCTGACGGCTGGGTGGGCAAGAGCTATGCCATCAGCCGTGGCGTCGAGCAGGCAGAGGCGCCCTGGCTGTTGTTTACCGACGCCGACGTCCGCCACCATCCGCAGGCAGTGGAAAAGGGACTGGCGACCGCCCGGAAGACGGGTGCGGCGCTGGTTTCCTTTTCGCCCGAGCAGGAGATGCATAGCTGGTGGGAACGTGCGGTCATCCCCCTCGTGTATTGTCGCCTGGCCAAGCAGTTCGCCTACAAGAAAGTGAGCAACCCCAAGCATCGCGCGGCGGCCGCCAACGGCCAGTGGCTCTTGATGTCGCGCACCGCCTATGACGCCGTTGGGGGTCACGCCGCGGTCCGCGATGCCATTCTCGAGGACGTGGCCCTGGCACGGCGCGTCAAGCAGACTGGCTGTCGGCTCTACTTTGCCCGTGGCACGGACATCGCCGCCACGCGTATGTACCGGCGCTTTGAGGAGCTGTGGCAGGGTTGGTCGAAGAATCTCTTTCTTCTCTTTGACCGCCGCCGGAGCGCCGTGGCCTGGGCGGTGGGCGTGGCCGGACTCGACGCAACTACGCTGCTGGTTACATTAGTCGCGTGGGCTGGCGGTGCCTCGCTCGTGGCCGGCGTCGCCGCCGGCCTGCTCGTGTTTCGCCATCTCCAATATGCGCTGGCCCTTCTGCGCAATCGCTACCCGCTCTCGAGCCTGCTCTTCTACGAAATCGGAAACGTGCTCGTAGCCCTGATGATGCTGAACTCAGCCCGCATCTATCTGCGCGGCGAGCCGGTGGAGTGGAAAGGCCGCCAGTACGCGGTGACGACGCAATGATCTACCTGACGCGGGCGATTGAATTCTCTGCCTCCCACTACTACCACAATCCGCGCTGGAGCCCTGAGGAGAACCGTCGCCGCTTCGGCAAGTGCAGCAATCCCCGTGGCCACGGCCACAACTACCGGCTCGAAGTTACCGTCGCCGGCGAGTCGGACCCGGACACCGGCATGGTTCTTGATCTGAAGGAACTCAAAGAAATCCTCCAACGCGATGTGATGGAAGTGTTCGACCACAAATTCCTGAATGAAGAGGTGCTCCAACTGAACGGCCGGATTCCCACCAGCGAGAACATTGCCGTGACGCTCTGGGAGTTGTTGGAGGGAAGAATCCCCGGCGCGCGGCTGCACCGCATCCGGCTCTACGAGACGCCCGACCTGTTCGTGGACTACTACGGAGGCGCGCCTCGCTCATGATCTACCTGACGCGTTGCTATCGCTTCAGCGCTTCCCATCGGCTCCACAACCCTAAGCTTAGCCCTGCTCGAAACCAACTGATTTACGGCAAGTGCAACAACGAGCGCGGCCACGGGCATAACTACACGCTCGAAGTCACCGTCGCCGGCGAGCCCCGCCCGGAAACGGGTATGGTAGCGGATCTGGCCGAGCTGGATGAGTTCGTCCAGCGCCGTGTCCTCGACCGATTTGACTTCGCCTTCCTGAATGACGACGCGGAAGCCTTCGGCCACGCCGTGCCCACGACGGAGAATCTTTGCCGGGCCATCTATCATCTCTTAGAGAAACAGTTTCTAGGCGCGCAGCTCGATCGGGTGCGTTTGGAAGAAACGAGCCGCAACGCCTTCGAGTTTGCCGGG
>JACQTG010000183.1 GCA_016210895.1 Acidobacteriota bacterium | reverse complement strand
GCTCTGGCAGCACCTGTTCTGGTTCTTCGGGCACCCGGAAGTCTATATCGCCATCCTGCCGGGGATGGGCGTGACCTCACACATCCTCTCCACTTTCGCGCGCAAGCCCATCTTTGGGTACCGCGCCATGGTAATGGCCATCCTTGCCATCGCCTTGCTCGGGCTCTCGGTCTGGGGCCACCACATGTTCGTCAGCGGGATGAGCCCCTACAGCGCCTTTGCCTTCTCGCTGCTGACGATGTCGATCGGGGTGCCTTCGGCCATCAAGACCTTCAACTGGATCGGGACCTTGTGGGGCGGGCGGATCCGGTTCACCACGGCGATGCTCTTCGCCATCGGGTTTGTGTCGCTATTCGTGAGTGGTGGGTTGAGCGGGCTGTTCCTGGCGCAGCCGGCCGTTGACTTGCCTCTGCACGACACTTATTTTGTGGTGGGACACTTTCACCTGATCATGGGCGTGGCCGCCATCTTCGGCATCTTCGGAGCGATGTATTACTGGTTCCCGAAGATGTTTGGCCGAATGATGAGCGAGAGGCTGGGGAAGTTGCACTTCTGGCCGACGTTCATCGGGGTTTATTGCATCTTTATGCCGATGCACTTCATCGGGCTGTCGGGCCACCCCCGGCGCTACGCGGACACGACGGCGGTGCAATTCCTGGGCCCGCTGAACGACGTACACTTTTTCATGACCATCGCCGCCTTTGTGACCGCCGCGGCCCAGCTCATCTTCGTCTTCAACTTCTTCTGGTGCCTGTGGAAGGGGAAGAAGGCGGAGGTGAATCCTTGGGAAGCGACGACCCTAGAGTGGACGGTGCCGTCGCCGCCGCCGCATGACAATTTTGCTGGGCGCTACCCCACGGTCTATCGGGGGCCGTATGAGTACAGTGTACCGGGCATCGAGAAGGACTTCCTGCCCCAGCACGCCCCCGACGGGGTTCGCACGACCGGGGCAACGCGCTAAGGGTCTATGGCAGGGAAAACAGCCACGGAAGAACTGGAGCTGACTGAAGTCGGCGGCGACGATGGCGCCGGCCTGATGGGCGGCGCCTGGGGGCCCGATGGCGGCAACGGCGACGCCGCAGCGACCCCCCAGGGCCTTTACCTCACCGGGATCTGGATCGCCCTGGCCTCCATTCTGATGTTCTTCGCTGCCCTGACCAGCGCCTTCGTGGTTCGCCTGGGCATCGGGAACGATTGGGTGGGATTCGAGTTGCCACGGTTGCTATGGGGGAATACCGCGGTGCTGCTCGCAAGCAGCGCCACCATCGAGCGGGCCCGGCGCGTGCTGGGGCGCGAGTGGATGCGAGCGTTTCGGTACTGGTGGGCGATTACCACCGGGCTGGGGCTGCTGTTTTTGGCCGGGCAGTTCGTAGTCTGGCACCAACTGGCCGATGCCGGTGTCTACCTCGCAACCAATCCTAGCAGTTCCTTCTTCTATCTGCTCACCGGCTCCCATGGCCTGCACCTGCTGGGGGGTGTGATGGCGTTGGCCTACGTGGGCTGGCGAGAGAGGCGCCCGGAGGCGTGGCGAACGCAGAAAGAAGTGGTGACGGCTGCCTCCATCTATTGGCATTTCTTGGGCGGGCTGTGGATTTTCCTGTTCGTACTCCTACAACTGGGACGGTGAGCGATGGTTGACGGGCACACCGAAGCTGTGGCGGGTTCGCGCTGGACAGGCGGGGTCGCGCCCTACGCCATCGGGTCGAAGAAGCTGGGGATGTGGCTGTTCATCATCTCGGACGCACTCACCTTCTCCGTCTTGATCCTGGCCTACAGCTACCTGCGGGTGGCGAGCCCGGACTGGCCGCGGCCGTTTCCGTTCTCCCCGGCCATCGTGTACGCCACGGTGATGACCTTCTTCCTGCTCTCGAGCAGCTTGACGATGGTGATGGCAGTAGCGGCGGCACACCGACAGGACCACCGCCGGGCGGTGTACTGGCTGTTGGCCACCATGGCGGGCGGGGTGGGCTTCGTCTTGTTGCACTTGCGGGAGTGGATGCATTTGATCCACGAAGGCGTGCGGCCGTTCTCGAATCCGTACGGAACACCGCTGTTCGGGGGGACGTTCTTCGGGCTCACCGGGATGCACATGCTGCACGTCACGGTGGGGGTGATTTACCTCGGCATCATCGCCGGCGGCTTCGGGACGCGAAGGTTTTCTTCGGAAGACGTGGAAGTGAGCGGGCTGTACTGGCACTTCGTGGACCTGGTGTGGATGTTTCTGTTCCCGCTGGTCTACCTAATGTCGATCAAGTTCTGAGGAGCGGGAAGATGAGCGGACCGTCATCGTCGGGACACGCTGGGGTGCGGCTCTACGTCTGGGTGTGGGTGTGGCTGCTGGCCTTCACCGCGGTGGAGGTCTACCTGGGTTACATCCACCTGCCGCTGCAATTGATGCTCACGTTGCTGATGGGCCTGTCGGTGATGAAGGCGGCCCTGATTATGGCTTACTTCATGCACCTGCGCTTCGAGCGGCTGAGCTTGTTCTTGACACTCGTGCCCGCGCTGGTGTTCTGCATCTGCCTGATCCTGATCTTCTTTTTCCCGGACAGCCTGCGGCTGCACCAACTCGGTCCGCGCTAGCGGAGAGGATGAAGAGATGAAAGTTCGGTTGGCCCTGGCCCTGTTGTTGGGGACGATCCTGTTGGCAGCGGCGCCCGCGGCGTTTGCCCAGGGCTGTGCCATTTGCCGCAACACCGCCGCGGCTGGCGGCGCTGAAGTCGCCCGGGCCCTGGACCACGGCGTGCTGGTGTTGCTGGTTCCCACCATCTCCATTTTCGTCGGGATTGTCTTCTTCGCCTTCCGCTACCGGAAGTAAAGCTCTCCCCGGGTTTGCCCACTGGAAATCAGCCTTGCCAAAGCCGCCCGTGGCGCTAGAATAAAAACTGCGCCGCGGGTTTCCGAGGGGAGGGGCCGAGGAGGTCTTTCCATGAAGGTACTGGTGGTGGACAAGTTTCCCGACCCGGCCATCCAGCGGATGAAGCAGCTGGGCTTCGAGGTGGCCTACCAGCCGGAGTTGAAGGGGGAGGCTTTGGTCGAGGAAGTGAAGAGGAGCGAGGCGGAGGCGCTGGTGGTGCGTTCGACGAAGGTGACAGAGGCGATGGTCGAGGGCAGCCACCTGAGCCTAGTCATCCGCGCCGGCTCGGGCTATGACACGATTGACGTGGCCGCCTGCTCGAAGCGCGGCATCTACGTCTCGAATTGTCCGGGGAAAAACTCGGCGGCGGTGGCGGAGCTGGCCCTGGGCCTGCTGCTGGCCCTGGACCGGCGCCTGGCCGATAACGTGCAGCAGTTACGCGAGAAGCAGTGGAACAAGAAGGAGTTCAGCAAGGCGCGGGGGCTGATGGGGCGGACGCTGGGCATCCTGGGCGTGGGAACGATCGGGCAACTGGTGATCGAGCGGGCGAAAGCGTTCGGGATGCGGGTAGTGGCCTGGAGTCGGTCGCTGACCCCGGAGAAGGCGGCGGCGCTCGGCGTGGAGCGGAAGGACTCGCCCGAAGAGGTGGCGGCCGTGGCGGACGCCGTCAGCGTGCACCTGGCGCTGACGCCGGAGACCCGGGGCCGGTGCGGGGAGAAGTTTTTCGCTGCCATGAAGAAGGGCGCCTACTTCATCAACACCTCGCGCGGGGGCGTGGTTGACGAAGAGGCGCTGAAGAAGGCGGTGCAAGAGAAGGGCATCCGGGCGGGGCTGGACGTGTTTGCCCAGGAGCCCGTCCCCGCCACCGGGACGTTCGAAGACAGTATCGCGGAGCTCGAAGGCGTTTATGGGACGCACCACATCGGGGCCTCGACCGACCAGGCCCAGGAAGCGATTGCCGAAGAAACCGTCCGCATTCTGCAGGAATATCGCGACACCGGGCACGTCCCGAACGTGGTGAACCTGTGTGCGCAGTCGCCGGCCACGCACCTGCTGGTGGTGCGGCACCGCGACCGGGTGGGGGTGCTGGCGCACGTGCTCAACGG
>JACQTG010000187.1 GCA_016210895.1 Acidobacteriota bacterium | reverse complement strand
CGGTGGCTCGCCACTGGAGTCAGCTGGCTCTCGCTGGTCGGAGGCCGCCTATGCGTTGAAGAGTTCGGATCAATGTCGGTTAGTGAGCGAAATCATGCAAACTGACCTAAAGCCAAGCCCCGCGCGCCTTGTCCGCCGGCGGTCTGGATGCTAGACTCGGTTATTCCTTCAGGGTGCACCCGACCCGGAGTAGCGATGGCCGAGACGCGAAAGAAGGACGAGCCGGGCGACGATGAGGTCAAAGTCGTCGATCGCCGACGCTTTACCCCTGAGGGGGAACTCCGTCCCGATGTAGCCGCCGAGCAAGCCAGGCAGGAAACGACGCCGCCCGAGGCGCCACCGCGCGAACCCCCGCCGCCCCGCGAATCGGCCGCCCAGGGCGCCAGTCGCCAGGCGGAGAAGGCCTATGAGAGTCGCCGGCCCCAGTTTGAACCCAAGATGGATTTCCGCTCCCTGCTGCTCTCGCTTTCGACCCAGGCTATGTATCAACTGGGGCTCGTCGCCGAGCCGGGTGCGCCACCGCCTCAGCCGGACCTGGATGCCGCCCGCCAGACCATCGATATTCTAGTGGTGCTGGAGGAAAAGACCCGCAACAACCTGACGGCGGAAGAAAAGCGTCTACTCGAGCAAGTGCTCTACGAACTGCGCATGGCCTACGTCAGCCTGGGCCGAAAGTAGCTCGATGGCAACCCTGCAGTTAATCTTTCTCGGCTCGGGAACCTCGATGGGCGTGCCCACGCTGGGCTGTGAATGTGCCGTCTGCCGCTCCGACGACCCCCGCGACCACCGGACCCGCCCCTCCGTCCTGCTGCGGTACAGTGGCCGCGCGGTCGTCATTGATACCTCGCCCGATTTCCGCTTCCAGGCCCTGCGCGCTGACCTCAAGCGCGTGGACGCTGTGCTCTATACTCACGGGCACGCCGATCATATCCTCGGCCTCGACGACCTCCGACCCTACAGTATGAAGCAGCGGCAACCCATACCGCTCTTCGCCAACCGCGAAACCCTGGCGACGCTGCGGCGAACCTTTTCTTACGTCTTCCGGGATTCAAACCCTGCCAGCACGGTACCCGAAGTCGAGCTTGCCGAAATAGCCTCGCCATTTGATCTGTTCGGGCTGACGATCGAGCCTGTGTCTGCCTGGCACGGCGATATGGAAGTGTTGGGGTTCCGCTTCAGCCGGGCGGCCTACCTGACCGATTTCAGTCGCATCGAGCCGCCTGCACGCGCTCTTCTGCGGGGGTTGGATTTGCTGGTGCTGGATGCGCTGCGCGAAGATCCGCACCCGATGCATTCGAGCCTGGCGGAATCCCTGCAGTTGGTCGAGGAGTTGAAACCGCACCGTGCCTATTTCACCCACATTTGCCACGACCTGGGCCACGCCGCCACCACCCGCCGGCTGCCGCCGGGTGTGGAGCTTGCCTATGACACGCTGACCGTGGATGTCGAGGTGTGAGCGGAACCATGCGTGTTTATCGTGCCCTAGCCGAACTGCCCGCACCCGGCCCTCTCCGCGTGGGTACGGTGGGCAACTTCGATGGCGTCCATCGCGGCCATCAGGAGCTGGTACGGCGCGTGGTGGGGCGTGCGCGGCAACAGGGGGGTGAGGCGTGGGCGATTACCTTTCAGCCCCATCCCACGAAAGTGCTGGCGCCGGACGCCGCTCCGCCTCTGCTGGCCACACTCGAGCAACGGCTTGAGCTGCTGGCGGCGCTGGGGCTCGATGCCGCGCTGGTGCTGCCCTTCACCCGGGAATTCGCTGCGCTCAGCCCACGGGAATTTGTCTTCGATGTCATCTGCCAACAACTGGCCGCCCGAGTCGTGTACGTCGGGCCGAATTTCCGTTTCGGCCACCGCCAGACCGGCGACGTGGCGGTGCTGGGCGAGCTGGCGCGTGAGTTTGGGTTTGAAGTCCAAGTGGTGCCGCCGGTGGTCTTTCGCGGGCGCATTGTTTCGAGCACCGTGATACGCCACCTCATTGCCGAAGGGCAGGTGGAGCGGGCAGCACGCCTGCTGGCGCGGCCGTTCGCTCTCACCGGACGGATTCAACCCGGCACGGGCCGCGGGCGAAAGATGGGTGTGCCCACGCTCAATCTGGCGCACGAGCAGGAGTGCTTGCCGGCCCGCGGTGTGTACATCACGGAGACGCTGGTCGGGGACAAAGCCTATCCGTCGGCGACCAATGTCGGTGTGCGCCCGACGTTCGACGGCCAGCGGTTGGTGGTCGAAAGCCACCTGCTGGGCTTCGACGAAACCTTGACGCAAGGGCGGCTCGAAACCCGCTTCTATCGTCGGCTGCGCAAAGAGCGGAAATTTCCCTCCCCTGATGCCCTGCGAGAACAAATCCAGGATGACCTCGAGCGAACGCGGCAGTTTTTCTCTCGCCTGGAAGCCGCGCACGCACGGAGCCGCGTGCGGGCGCGCAGTTAGCGGCCGAGTAGACCCTTCTAGAAGCGAATCCGGTAGGAGAGCTGGAGGTTGGCCCCCGAGGCGTCCACGCCCGAGCCGTGATAGCGGTAGTTGTGATCGAGCAGATTCTCCAAGATGAACACCAGGTCGGTATTCTCGCTGAGCTGGAAGCCACCGCGCAGATTGAGGGTGGCGAAGCCGGGCGTTTTGGTGAACAGGGGCGCGCTCGTGACCCCGGGCCCCAGCACGCGGTCCTGCACCTGGCTCAGGGTTTCTCCGGTGGGGAGCAGGATGCCACCGGCCACCAGTCCCCGCGCCACCGCCCCGTTGTCAAAGAAGGCGGCAATCCGGCTGCGCGAGCGCGTGGCTCCGATGCGCTGGTCGGCCAACTCGAGCGATGACAAGCGATCCTGTTTGCCGGCCAGTTGGCTATAGGCCTCGACCCAGAAGTGGCCACGCGGCTGCCAGCGCAAGCCGAGAAACCCCATGGCCGGCGGAACGCCGCCTTCAATGTCAGGCGGGCCGGTTTTGTTCTTGTCCTCGGCACGCAGGTAGTGAAAGTTTCCATTCAGGAAAAGAGTCGAGCTCAGCTCGGCTTCGAAGCTAGTCTCGATACCCCACAGCCGCACGTCGCCGGCATTGGTGCGAACCAGCACTGGCCGCGGGTCAGCGGCCACAAAGACCGCTCCTGAGGGTAACTGGCTGACGATGACCTCGCCACCGATGGTGCTTCCCACCGCACCAACCGGCAAGAGGAGCGTGCGCTTGGTGATGAAGTCGCTGATGTCGGAGACGAATCCGCTCAGCGTCGCGCCCAGCCGCCGGCTGCGGAATTTGACTCCCAACTCATAGTTGAGCAGGCTCTCCGGGTTGAGCGACGTCGCGCGCCCACCCGTGGACTGAGCTGTCGCATCGGCTGTGCTCCCCACGCTGCCGCCGGCCGCCTCGGCCTCCGTGGGGGTGACCTCAAAACCGTTTGAGGTCAAACCCACCGAACTGAAATCCGTGGTGTTGGGCGCGCGAAAGCCACGGCCAACCTGCCCGCTTAGCGACCACTGCGGCGTCAGCCGCAGCACCAGCCCGAAGTTGAAGGTGAAATCATCGAGCGTGGTCACGAAATCCGGTACGGTCGGCTGGCCCGAAGGATCCAACGGGTTCTTGTCGGCCAAGGTGCGAAAGCGGAAGGCGCTGTAGCGCACGCCACCTTGCCCATGCAATCGGTTGGTGAAAAGTTCGGCGCTGTGCTGATAGAAGAGGCCATAAGTGGTGTAGCGCGATCCGTTGGGGAAGCGCCCGCGAACGACGCTCTGGCTCGCGGTGGCGGGGTCGAAGACGGTGGCCTGGGCGGTGATGTACTCATCGTAGATTTCGCCGCCAAACACGAGCGCGTGCCGCGTGCCAATGTGCGAGGTGGCTAGGCCCTGGTAGCCGAAGACCTCGGCGGCGTTGAACTCATCCCGAATCGGGGCCTGGGGATTCCCAGCACCGCCCTGCTCGGTGCGGTCATCGCGCTGCCGGTTGTAGGAGAAAGTGGCGGTGAGGGAATCCAGCTTTCCCAGTTGTTGCTTCTCGTACCGCCCGTAGAAGAAGTCGAGAATCTGCGGGTCGAAGGCGTGAATCAAGTCACCGTTGCCGCCGTTGAGCCGGTCGTAGCGGCGCCCGCCGTGCTGCTCGCCCCGTTGGTAGGAAGCGGTGAAGAAGTGGTCGGGGACGGGCTTCCAGGAGAAGCGCGCGTAGGCGCTGCCCTGGGTGAAGGCGGTGTCCTGCAGGCGGTTCCCTAGAATCCCGGGCGGAAGTCCCAGAAAGCGCCGCACGGCGGCGTGCGAGTCGTCGCCCCCGCCAGCGCGGAGGTCTTGCACCCGCCGGCCCGAGCCACCGCCGAACAGGTTCCAACGCGAGGTTCCGTAGGAGATGCGGGTGCTCGCGCCGCCGGTCAGGTCGGCGCTGCGGAAGAAGGGAGCCACTTCCCCGTGGAAGCGTCTGGCGCCGGGCTCGAAGTGCGGCCGCACCGGCAAGACGTTGACCGTGCCGCCCAGGCTGTCGCTGCCGTACTGGGCTGAGTTGGGCCCGCGCTCGATCTCGACCCGGTCGACGAAGCTCGGCTCGAGCAGCGCGAAGTACTGGTTGGGACCGGGACGGAAGAGGGAGTTGTTGTAGCGCACTCCGTCCACCAGATGCACCACCTGCTGGCCGGTCAGCCCACGAATGACGACCGCAGCCTGGTGGGCGCTGGTCTGCTGGATTTGCACGCCGACTTCTTCTCGGAGCCCTTGCGCCAGCAGATTGCCCGGTCGCTGCGCCAGCTTCTCACCGCTCACGAGGTTGACTTCACTGGGCAATTCCAGGACATTGCGCGCTTCCCCACGCACGGG
>JACQTG010000182.1 GCA_016210895.1 Acidobacteriota bacterium | reverse complement strand
GGTTTTCCCTACCCCGTCCCTTTGCCTTTTGCGCACGCCTCAGACATCGCTGCGAAACGCCGCCATGTAGGTGGCCACGAGCGGATCCACGCCGCGCTGGAACTCCTCCGGCGTGAACACGCCCACCAAGCGACCCGCCTCAAACAATACAATGCGCGTGGCCAGCAGCAAGGCTTCGCGCAGGTCGTGGGTAACGAACACGATGGTCTTGTGCAAGCGTTGTTGGAGAGCCTGAAACTCCCGCTGGAGTTCGGCGCGCGTGATCGGGTCGAGCGCCCCGAAGGGCTCATCCAGTAACAAAAGGGGCGGATCGGCAGCTAGCGCCCGGGCCACGCCCACCCGCTGCCGCTGCCCGCCAGAAAGTTCTCGCGGGTAGCGCCCGGCAAACTCAGGGCCAAGCCCGACCACAGCGAGCAGCTCACGCACCCGCCTGCGGATGCGGTCTGGTGGCCAGCCTTCCACGCTGGGCACTAGGCCAATGTTGCGTTCGACGGTGAAATGAGGAAAGAGTCCCACCTCTTGGATCACATAGCCGATGTGCCGGCGCAGTGGAATGGGGTCCCAGGCCGTAGTCGGCCGCCCTTCCACACGCACTTCACCCTGGCTCGGCACCAGCAGCCGATTGATCAGCTTCAGCGTGGTGGTCTTGCCCGAACCGCTGCGCCCCAGCAGCACCAGGGTTTCGCCCCGGCGCACGCTGAGGTTCAAACCATGCAGCAGTTCGCGTTGCACGTCGAGGCGGTAGGAAACGTTGCGGAATTCAATCACCGCTTGGTCGGCCGCGGATGTGCTCATCGCCCTTTACAGCCCCGCCAGTGACAGGAGTTGGCGCCTGCCGCAGGGAGCCTAGCAGCCGTTCTTCCAGGGTGTCAAACCGACCCGAGCAAAAACCTCCTTCTGGTCACTTCAGCCGCTCGAGGTAGGTCAACCCCCGTCTGTTCTTGCCTGGCAACTTGCGGGCTCAAGCAGAGCCACGAGTTCCAGGGCGTTGCGGGCGGCGTAGCCGGCCTGGTCATTGTCAAAATACACGAAAACCTCCTGCGCGCCTTCCTTGGCCCAAGCCTCGCAGGCACGCAACCAGGCCCGCAACTGCTCCCGCGTGTAGCAGCCAGCGTACTTCTGCTCGGCGGGGCCGTGCAGACGCAGGTAGGTGAAGTCGGCGGTGAGCGTGCGGGGCGATTGCAGTCCGGCGAGGTCAAAGACGCAGAAGGCGGCGTTGTGCTGCTCGAGCAAGCGGTACACTTCGCGGTGAAACCACGACGGGTCGCGAAACTCAAAGGCGAAGCGGTGCCGCCGCGGCAAGGCCTGCAAGAAATTCTTTAGTCGTGCGGTGTCGCGCCGCCAGCGTGGTGGCAATTGAAACAGAATCGGGCCCAGCTTTGCCCCCAACGCCTCCGCGTGCGAAAGAAACTTCCGCAGCGGCTGCCGCGAGTCTTTCAGCTTCTTCATATGCGTGATGTAGCGACTCGCTTTGACGGCAAACACGAATCCTGCCGGTGTCTGCTGACGCCACCAGCGAAAAGTTTTCCTTGTCGGCAAACGGTAGAAGGAGTTGTTGATTTCCACCGTGCTCAGCCGCTCGCAGTAGAAAGCCAACATCTGGTCGCTTTTCATCCCCTCCGGATAGAAAGGACCGCGCCAGTGCGCGTAGTGCCAGCCCGACGTCCCCACGTGAATCCGCTCGCTTAGCGAGCGTGTTGTTCGCTCAGCCATCGAGCCCACCCAGTTATGGATATTTCATCCGAGACGGGCTGAGATGTCTAGCGCCGCCTACTTTCGGTTCCATTCAACCTCTGTAGGCCCGGGGATGGACGACCGCCGGCGGTCAAGCTCAATCCACCCGATAGCTGGCCTTTTTCCGTGGAAAAGTATAGGTAAGAGGAGAGGAAGGAGTGCCATCTATGGCAGCCCAGAAAGGCTCGCCGATGAGCCAAATGCTGGAGGAAATTCGCGAACAACCGCAGGTACTGGAACAAACCCTGCGACTGGAGCGCGGCACGGTCGAGCGGCTGCGGCAGTTCCTAGGCCGTCGAAGGTTTGACTTGGTGGTGTTGATCGCCCGCGGAACGTCGGACAACGCCGCACTTTTCGGCCGCTATTTGATTGAAATGACCACCCGCTATCTGGTTTCGCTCGCCGCACCGTCCATCCACACACTTTATCGTGCACGTCCGGACCTGCGCCGGGCCCTGGCGATCGGCATCTCGCAGTCGGGTGAAGCCACGGACGTGAACCGCGTGCTCCGGGCCTACCGCAAGCAGGGCGCCTTTACCCTCGGCATCACCAATCATGCCAACTCCAGCATCACGCGCATCGTGGACGAGGTGCTCTTGACCCACACGGGCATGGAACGAAGCGTGGCCGCCACCAAGACCTACACCGCTCAGTTGCTCCTTCTCTACGAATTGGCCTGGGCTCTGGGCGCTCGCTTTCCGCGGCGTAAACTCGAAGGTCTGCCAGCGCTGGCCACGGATGCCTTGCGCCTGGAAGGAAAGGTAGCAGAAACCGCTGAAGCCTACCGCTCCGTGCGACACTGCATCGTCGTCGGCCGCGGCTTGAACTATGCCAACGCCTACGAGCTGGCCTTGAAGCTGATGGAGACCTGCTACGTCGTGGCCGAGCGCTTTTCCGCCGCCGACCTCTTCCACGGCCCTTTGGCGGTGATCGAGCCGGGCTTCCCCCTCTTTGTGTTCCGGCCGCAGGGTGTCACCCGTCCGAGCCTCGATCGCATGCTGCGCCAGTTGAAGACTCTCGGAGCCAAGGTCTTGCTGTTTACCAGTCTGGGGCCTCAACTGCGAATGCAGCCGGCGCTCGTCCTACCGAGAAAGATTCCCGAGCTCTGGTCGCCGATTCCCTACATCATCCCCGCGCAGCTCTTTTCCGCCTGGCTGGCGCACAAGAAGGGATTGAACCCGGACAGGCCCCGTCACCTGAGGAAAATCACCCAAACGCTTTGAAGCAGAGTTCCTGCCCAGAAAAAGAGTCGAGACCCACAGTGCCACCAGCTTGGGATTGAGCCGTATAGAGTGGCGGTCGGCAACACTGTTTATCGCCTCGTCGCAAGTTGGCCGCTCAAGGAACGTTCTGCTATGCTAGCTTTGCGAGAACACGCTATCGCAGGGAGCTGTAGCTCAGACTGGATAGAGCAGCGGTTTCCTAATTTTATTTTCACACCGGCTCGCCCCTGTCCTCCTGTTTGGATTCAACCAGATAAGTCGGACGCCTGACGGATAATTCGGGCAATTTCGCGCCGTTCGACGGGTTTTTATGCACCTAACTGACATACGACCTGTGCCCACAGATGCGAAAGGGTTCGATTCCCGGTACCGCTACCAAATCAACCAGATAGTGATTCCAGTCAGTATTGGTGCGGGTTTTGTGCGTTTCTCTGGATTTTTCTCCTTAGTCTTTCCCTTCCCTGGCAGTCTCGCTCGTGCCCTGCAGGAATGGACAGTAAGTGGACAGTAAGAAACGGCCCGAGAGACGCACACTCGAAAGGCCACATGCTGGACGCAAAAAAGAATCTGCCCAAAACACAGTTGCTTCCTGTGTCAAAGGGTGTGATTTGATTCAGCAAAATTCTAAGGAAGTCTGCACATCTACTGTAGGTGGGTGGGATACATGCGAGTGGCTGGGAGTGGCGGGAATGGCAGGGTAAGCGGGAGCAAGCACTGAGGTTATACGCTAGCCGATAGCTCCAGTCGTGTGCATCGTACTTGAGAACATCCGTCCAGTTTGTGCGCAGTATTTGAGTAAACTTCTGCCGCAGGAACAAGCCCCCCTCGCGCAGGCTGCCTTACAAGAAGCCTTGCGTCAGTTCAGTTTGCCGTGACCAGGATGGTGGCGACGTAGGTGTTGTTTGTTTCCTGGGTCTCCGCCACCACGTTGTCGCCATCGGCCTTAGCGATGAGGTAGTAGGTCCCGGCCGCGGTTCCTGCCGGGATCGTGAGCGTGGTTGAGGCGGAGCTGCTCACTCCCGGCGCCAGGGCAGGAACCGCCCGGCCGCCCAGCGGTACATCGTTGGCGTCGAGCAGGGTGTTGATCGAGAGATAGATCCGGGTGGTCGACGCATCAGCCGTGCCGCCACCTTGGTTCCTGGTGGTGTCGGTTACGGTGATGCTCATGCCCGCGCCAGCGG
>JACQTG010000181.1 GCA_016210895.1 Acidobacteriota bacterium | reverse complement strand
TGTCTGCACCGCCTTCAACGCCGATTTCGACGGCGACCAGATGGCCGTACACATCCCGCTCTCCCCGGAAGCTCAGATCGAGGCCTCGGTGCTGATGCTGAGTTCGCACAACATCCTCTCGCCCGCCAATGGCCAGCCCCTAGCCGTGCCCACGCAGGATATGGTGCTCGGGCTCTACTACCTGACCAAGACCAAGCCGGGCGCCAAGGGCGAAGGCCGCGCCTTCGCGCGCTTCGAGGAAGTGCTGCTGGCGCTCGAAGCCGGCGAAGTCGAACTCTTGACCCTCATCCGCCTGCGCCATACCGGCCAGGTAATCGACCTGACCACGGCCTACGACGACCAAGACATCGTCCACACCGAGCCCATCACGCTCCAAGGCCAGTTCATCAACACCACGGTCGGCCGGGTCATCCTGAACGACCACCTGCCCAAAGGCCTGCCCTTCATCAACGGTCTGCTGAAGAAGAAAGGCGTGGGCCAACTCGTGCAGTACTGCTCGCTGCGTTTTGGCCAGCAGGTCACCGTGGCCATGCTCGACCAGATCAAAGAGCTGGGCTTCCTGTACGCCACCCGCGCCGGTATCTCCATCGGCATTGACGACCTGGTAATTCCCGACACCAAGAGTTCCATGGTCGAGCACGCCGAGCGCGAAGTGCTCAAAGTCCAGCAGCAATACCTCGACGGCGCCATCACCAACGGCGAGCGCTACAACAAGGTCATCGCCATCTGGTCCGACGTCACCGAGCGCGTCTCCGACGACATGTTCAAGAGGATGGAGGAGGCCGACAAGCAGGGCACGCTCAATCCCATCTACGTCATGGCCGACTCCGGCGCCCGCGGCTCCAAGCAACAGATCCGGCAGCTCTCCGGCATGCGCGGGCTCATGGCCAAGCCCTCGGGCGAAATCATCGAGACGCCTATCACCTCAAACTTCCGCGAAGGCCTGACCGTGCTCCAGTACTTCATCTCCACGCACGGCGCGCGCAAGGGTCTGGCCGACACCGCGCTCAAGACCGCTGATTCGGGCTACCTGACCCGGCGGCTGGTGGACGTCGCCCAGGACGTCATCGTGAGCGAGGTAGACTGCGGCACGGTGGACGGCATCGAAGTCGGCCCCATCGTCGAGGCCGGCGAGGTGGTCGAGCCCCTGCGTGACCGCATCGTCGGCCGTGTATCGCTCCAGAAGATCAAGGACTACGAAGGCAACGTCGTCGTCAACGTCAACGAAGAGATCACAGAAGAGCTGGCCAACGCCATCCAGGCGGCCGGCATCGAGCGGGTAAAGATTCGTTCCGTGCTCACCTGCGAGTCGCGCCGCGGCGTGTGTGTGATGTGCTACGGGCGCAACCTGGCCACGGGCAGGTTGGTCGAGCACGGCGAGGCCGTAGGCGTGATCGCCGCCCAGTCTATCGGCGAGCCGGGCACGCAGCTTACCATGCGCACCTTCCACATCGGCGGCACGGCCACCCGCATCGCCGAGCGGTTCAAGCTCGACGCCCGCAACAACGGCTTCGTCAAGTTCGTCAACCTCTCCACGGTCAAATCGAAAGACGGCGACCTAGTGGTGATGAACCGCAACGGCGCCATTGCCGTGGCCGACGAGAAGGGTCGCGAGAAGGAGCGCTATGCCGTCGTCTATGGCGCCAAGCTCAAGGTCGAAGACGGCCAGCCGGTCACGCTCGGACAGGCGCTGCTGGAGTGGGATCCCTACACCTTCTCGATTCTTACCGAGGTCGGCGGCACCGTGCGCTTCAAAGACCTGGAGCTGGGCGAAACGCTCGAAGAACAGGTGGACGAAGTCACCGGCCTGGCGCAGCGCGTGGTGACCGTTCCCTCGGGTGATGAGAAGCACCAGCCGGCCATCCACATCGCCGACAGCCGTGGCCACGCCCGCAGGAAGTACCTGATGCCCTCGCGCGCGCACCTGATCGTGGAAGAGGGCGAGGATGTCCACCCGGGCGACGTCCTGGCCAAGATCCCGCGCGAGACCACCAAAACCAAGGACATCACCGGCGGTCTGCCGCGCGTGGTCGAGCTGTTCGAAGCCCGCAAACCCAAGTACCAGGCCGTCATCAGCGAGATCGACGGTGTGGTCAAGTACGGCGAACTCCAGCGCGGTTTCCGCAAGATCTCCGTCACCGCCGACGACGGCACCGCCAAGGAGTACCTGCTCCCGCGCGGCACCCACATCAGCGTGCAGGAAGGCGAGCGAGTAAAGGCGGGCGAGCCATTGATGGACGGCCCGCTCAACCCGCACGACCTGCTGGCGGTCTTGGGCGAGAAGTTCACCCAGGCCTACCTGGTCAACGCCATCCAGGAGGTCTACCGCTTGCAGGGCGTCAACATCAACGACAAGCACATCGAGGTCACCGTCCGGCAGATGATGCGCTGGGTGCGCATCGAAAACCCGGGCGACACCGAGTTCCTGCTGGACGAGCAGGTGGACAAGTTCCGCTTCCGCGAGGAGAACGCCCGGGTGAAGGAGAAGGGTGGAAAGCCGGCCGTGGGCCGGCCGATGCTGCTCGGCATCACCAAGGCTTCGCTCTCGACCGAATCGTTTATCTCCGCGGCCAGCTTCCAGGAGACCACGCGCGTGCTCACCGAAGCCGCCATCAGCGGCAAGATCGACTACCTGCGCGGGCTCAAGGAAAACGTCATTATGGGGCGGCTCATCCCGGCCGGCACCGGCCTCGACTACTACCGCGACCTCCGCCTGAGCACGGAAGTGGGCGAGGAGGAAGAGGTGCCGGTGGCGCTGAGCGAAGAGGAAGCCCGGGCGCTCGAATTCCTCCGCGGCGGCAAGGAAGCCGAGGCCGAGCAAGCCGAAGAGCGACCGCGGGTCAAGTAGAGCGGGTTCGGTTCGTCTGGTTGTTCAACAACCGCGCATCCCGACTCTGTGTCGGGATAAACCGGCATCCCGGTGCCCACCGGGATGCCGGTTTTGTTTTTCAGACCCGCTTATTTCTTGAAGAGGTTTTCGAAGGCGCGGCGGGCGTCGTCCGGCCGCCGGCTGCTGGAGGAGGTTTCCCGCTCCACCGTCGTGCGGAGTGAAAAGAGGGTACACGCGTTGTGCGCCGCTTTGTCCGCGATCCGCTCCGGGATGGGCTGGGCGCACTCGAAGCGGCCGGCAGGATCAAAATGGACGCACTGCTTGCAGGAGTGCAGCGCGGCTCCGCATTTGAGGCACGGGCCTAGGGGCTCGACCAGAGCCGTAGCCGCCAGCACCGTGCCGCATTGGGCGCAACGCGACACCCGCCGCGTGTCCGGCAGCAGCGGCGTCTTCGGCCCCAGACCGCCGGCGGGTTTGGGAGGCGCGGGCCCCTTCCCGCGCTTCTCCTCCTGGTAGGACTCCATGTAGCCCTTCTGTCTGTATTTCCTATCCACCAGCTTCCTCCGGGAGGGAGCCCTTGTTCGGAGCTCGACGTCTATGGGGCCCCACTATTTTACCTCCAAAGCAAGGCGAGCTAACAACAGATTGGCAGGCCATTGGCCTGCCGAGCGCCGCGGTCAGCGCCCGAAATAGATTCGGTTGGCTAGGTGGGCAGATTCTTTGCCGTAGTGAGCTCCCAGCCGACTTGTAATGCCGCGGACAGCTCGGCCCGGCGTTCTTCCTCGAGAGTTCCCAGGACAGCTTCCCACGCGGCGGCGGGCAGAATAGAGGTCCGCGCCAGCCAGGCGGCCAGGCCGGCCAGCGCGGCCCGTTTGGGCGTGGCCAAGCGTCGCAAGGGCAATCGGAGGAGACGCCCCCGCGCGGGCGGGTCGGGAAGTTCCGCGTCGATCACGAGCAGCGTATCCGCTCGGCAGCGCGCGAAGGTTCCATTGACCTCGACTTCCTTCCAACCGTCGTCGCTCACCACAATCACCACGTCGGGGCTTTCCATCCCGGTGTATTCAATCGGGCATGGACTCAAGCAGATTTCCGCCAGCGAGAAACCCGTGCCCTGCGTCACCGGGTTGTCGTTCTTCTGGGTGCTGTAGAGCCCTGCAGCCAGTGCTGCCCGGCAAAAGAGTGCCGCCGACGACTGCACGCGCTCGCCTGCGCTGCCGGCGAGCACGATGCGCAGCTCGGTGTCGAGGCTTCCCTGTGCCACGGGCTCAACCCGGGCCTCGGCTGCTTTCACTGCAGGCAGTGAAGTCAGTTGCTCTCGGTAGAGTTCGCGGAAGGCGGGCCGTGGCGGCCCGGCGTCCAGCCGCCCCAGCCGATAACCTTGTCCGGCAACAATCTCCTTGAGCTTCTCGCCGGTCAACTGGTTCCAGCGTGTGCCGTAAGCGGTGCAGAGTTCCACCACTTCGACCAGCGCGAAACCCGGATGGGCAATGGCCTCGGCAATGAGCGCATCGAGGGAGGGGGCGGTCGCGTACTCACGGGCGAGGAAGCCGGCGTGAGCGGCACGCAACAACGCCGGCAGGTCAAGCGGCGGCGTCCAGTTGCCAGTGGGCGTGGTGGCGGTGACGAAGTCGAGCGGGGTCAGGGCCGAGTGTTGTCCGCCGGTCATCCCGAAGAGGAAATTGTTGTGCACGAGCACAGTGATATCGACATTGAGTTGCGCAGCGTGCACCAGATGCAGCAAGCCGATCATGGCCCCGCCGTCGCCAATGAGCACCACCGGTTTGAGCCCACGGGGTTCGCCCACGGCCTCGGCCAGGGCTATCCCGGTGGCAAAGGCGGTGGAGCGACCGTGGGTGGTGTGCACCGTGTGCAGGTAGGGAAAGAGCGAGTCGGCCAAGCCGACGCAGCCGATGTCGGTCGTCAGCACCACAGAGCGTGGCGGCAGTTCGAGCCGCTCCAGGGCTCGGCTCAGATGCCGCACCACCAGGGCGTGGCCGCAGCCCCGGCAGTAGGGCAGCTTCGCCTCGGCCGAGAGATACTTGGGCTCTGCCATCACGTCTCCAACCCCCGCACGACACGCACAATCTCGCTTGGCGGAATCAACGTGCCGACTTTGTTGATGCCGACCACTTGCTTTCCGGCCAGATAAGGTGCCAGCACAGCGCGGTATTGCCCGGTGAGATTTTCCTCTGCCACCACCACCGTTTCGACCTCCGCCAGCGCCCAATCGAGCGCACGGCGCGGGATGGGGAACAGCGTCTGCAGTTGCAGGAAGGAGACGCGAACGTTTTCCCGGCGCAAGGCCGCCACCGCCTGCCGGCAGGCGCGCGCGGTCACCCCGTAGCCAAGCAGCAAGACCGGAGCGCCGGGATCCAGGTCCGGCCGCACCAAAGCTATCTTGTCGGCGTGGGCTTCAATCTTCCGCTCCAGGTGGCGCAGCACTTCCAGTACTTCGGGGGCGTTTTTGCGCAGGCGGCCCTGCTGGTCGTGGGCCGAGCCGGTCACGGTCACCTTGACCGCGCCTCCCACCGGCGCGAACTCCGGAACCTCCTCGAGTCGGGCGAAGCCGTAAGGGAGGTACTCTCCCGGTCCGGCAAACTGTCGGCGTTCCACCGGCGTTGGCCTGTGCCCTGCCTCCTCATCCACCACCTCGGTTGTCATTCCGACTTCTTTGTCCGAGAGCACGACCACCGGCGTGCGCAGCCGCTCCGACCAGTTGAAGGCGTGCACGGTAAGTTCAAAGCATTCGGCCGCGGTGCTGGGGGCGAAGATCGGTATGGTGTAGCCGCCCGAGGTGGCGAATTCAGCCAGCCAGACGTCGCCTTGACTGCCCTGGGTCGCTCCACCCGTGCTCGGGCCGAGCCGCTGCACCAGAACGATCACCAGCGGAGTCTCGGTCATCAGCGCGTACTGTAGCGTCTCGACCATCAACGCCCAGCCGGGGCCGGAGGTGGCTGTCATCGCCTTGAGCCCGCGCAGGCTCGCCCCCACGCAATAGCAGAGCGAAGAGATTTCATCCGGCGCCGAGAGCGCCAGGCCACCGTGCGCGGGCAGCTCCCGCATCATCACCTCGTAGATCTCAGAAGCGGGCGTTATCGGATAGCCGGCGAAAAACTTGCATCCGGCGGCGAGCGCCCCCTCGGCCACCATCTGATTGCCCGAACAGAGGCGCTGAGACACACCAACCTCCTTTCACCGGTGAGCAAGAGAGAAGCCATTCACGGCCTAGCTGCTAAACATGTAACCTTCTTTCTTGTCGATAGTTAGCAGCCCGGACGTTTTCAGCACCGGGGCCAAACCTGACAGCTTCCTGCGGGATAACGCGCTGTCCGCCCGGGTTTGCGGCAGTTCGCTCAGTCCCTAATCATCTAAGG
>JACQTG010000180.1 GCA_016210895.1 Acidobacteriota bacterium | reverse complement strand
GGCTGGGCCGGCGCTTCGTGGACTAGATGGTTCTTCCAGATTTTTTCGTACAGGGTAAGCGGCACCGTCGTCCCTGCCGTCATTTTACCATCTTGCGCCCGAACTACGCGCTGCGCGCGGGAATCACTAGCCGACGGGGCGCAGATGAAGCATCGTCAAGGCCACGCTGAGCAGAATGACCGCGGCCGAGCCCCAACCCATCAGGGTGACGGTCAATCGCTGGGCGGCCGTCACCGGCCGGCGTTCGCTCACCACGCGCCCGAGCACGAGCCCGCTTAGCAGCCCGCCCAAATGGGCCGCGTTGTCGGCTCCCAGGAACACACCGATGATGAACGCATAGACGGCCCAGCGGATGAGCGAGGCCCGGTACTGACTGGCAAAGCCGGGGGCCTGGCTGATGTAGCCGATCAGCACCCCGATGAGTCCGAAGATGGAGCCGGAACTGCCCACGCTCAACGCGGCGGGGTGGTACCACCAGGCACTGGCGATGAAACCCGCCACCCCTGTGGCCAGATAGAGAAACAGGAAGCGTGCCGAGCCGAACAGCTCTTCCACCTGCGGGCCCACCTGCCAGAGCACAAAAGAATTGAAAGCTAGGTGGATCAACCCGGCATGGAGGAAGATGGGCATCACCAGCCGCCAGTATTCGTGGAGGATGAGGATCCGTGCAGCGTGCTTGGCGCCGAGCAAGAAGAGAACCTCCGTGTTTACATCCATGACGCCTCTCGTGCCTCCGGTGCGCTGCGAGATCACCCAGGCCACGGCAAAAAACACAAGATTGGCAAAGAGCAAGGCGTAGGTGATCGGCGTCTCGGCGGGAAGGATGGCGGTGGCGATGCGCCGGAGGCCAGTGAAGGAGAGCGCCGACATGCTGGCGCCGCAGTAGGAGCAGGTCTTCGCCTGCGAGCCCACGAGCAGCCCGCAGGCCGGGCACAGGCGCGGCTTGGGCTGGCTCGCGCGGCGCGCAAACAGCGTTTCGGCTCGGCGCCGCCACTGTTCCAGGCGCCAGCGCCAGCGGGGCGAGAGCATGCGAAGCTCCTTGTCTCCGTCGGGACTCGTTCCTATAATAGCGAAAACATTCGGTCTTTCGAAACACTGTGCCACGTCTCGCGCAACCCAACGTTTCTCGCTGGCTGGTGCTGGTGGCGCTCAGTTCGTCTTTTCTCGGCGGGTGCGGCGGCAAAGCGCCCGCGCGCGCTCCGGTCGACGTCCAGCTCCCGACCGTGCGCACGGGAGAGACCCAAACGGGCCTCGCCTCCTGGTACGGCGACCCGTTCCACGGGCGCCGAACGGCCAGCGGCGAGATCTTCGACAAGACGAAATTCACCGCTGCTCACCGCACCTTGCCGTTTCACGCCTGGGTGCGGGTGACGAACCTCGAAAACAATCGCTTCACCACCGTCCGCATCAACGACCGCGGGCCGTTCATTGAAGGCCGCATCATTGATCTCTCCCAGGCGGCCGCGGTGGCGCTCGACATGTTCGGAGCTGGCACCGCGCTGGTTCGACTCGACGTGATCCAAAAACCTGATGGCGAGCCGCGGCCGAACGCGCGCTTCGGCGTGCAGGTGGGCGCGTTTCTTGTCCGGGAGAATGCGGAGCGGTTGCGCAACCAACTCAAACAGAAGTTCAGCGAGGTGTTCATCCAACCCTACGAAGCCCCCGACGGCCGCTACTTCCGAGTGCGCGTTCCCGCACGCACGGAGGAGGAGGCGTTTCGCCTGGCTGCCCGTGTGCAGCGCGAGGCGCAAGTGGGAGAGGTGTTTGTAGTGCGGTTAGACTAAGGAGCGCGCGCGATGGCCAAAGATTGTTTGTTCTGCCGCATCGTCAACAAGGAAATTTCCTCGAAGATTGTGTACGAGGACGAGCGGGCCCTGGCGTTTGAGGACATCAACCCGCAGGCACCGACCCATATCCTGGTCGTGCCGCGCAAGCATCTGGCTGCCCTGAACGAAGCCGGACCCGAGGATGCCGAACTCTTGGGCTATATACAACTCGTCGCCGCCAAGATTGCCCGCCAACGGAATCTTGAGGCCGGTTACCGGCTCGTCCTCAACAATGGACGCGGCGCCGGCCAGTCGGTCTTCCATCTTCACCTGCACCTGCTGGGTGGGCGCGGGATGCGCTGGCCGCCCGGGTAGCGCATCAGGCGGGCTTGATCCGCTCTTCGGGGACTTCGACTTCCTTGATGCCTTTGAAGGAAAACAGAAGCTCGACCAGGTAGCGGGGCGGATTGCCGGAAGTCTGGCGGACAATCGTGCCCACGGCATCGGTTACCGCGGCGGCGAAACTCACCCCCTCGATCATCATCCCCGCGAGATTCACCCGCACGCGTTGGTTGGGTTGAAACATTGGTTGCCCGGGTGCCCCCAACAGTCTGCGGCAGAGAGGAAGGAATTGCAAGGAAGCAGGAGAACCAAATCAATCCTCTAGTTCTTCTGCTGTGTGTGTCCTTTGTTTCTCTTACTCGATTACGCAGAGGACAGTCTGGTAAGGGTCGAGAACGAGCCTCTCCGGCCGGGTTGGGCTGAGGAAGGTGAAGGAGGTCTCAGGTCCGCTGACGATGATCCGGCCCAGGCGACGGAGTTCGCGTCCCGTGCGCGCGTACAGGGGCACGGGCATCGTAAAGAGGTCAGAGACGCCACGGGCCTGGAGGGTGCCGGTCACGCGAAAACCGCCTTCGCGCCGGGCCACGACGCGGGTGTGGAGGCGGAAGTGCGGAATGCCGGAGTTGTTCACCCACTGGTCGAAGAACCAGTCCAGACGTCCCGTGGCTTCGACATCAGCGGTGGGCGGCATGCGGCGTTCCGCCAAGGCTTGCAGGGCGGCCGTACTGAACGGTTTTTCACCGTACTCGGCGGCAATTTCCCGCAACAAGTCAAAAAAGACAGCATCGGACAACAGGTGGCGCAGCATATGCAGGAACCAGGCCCCTTTGGGATACACGACGCGCTCGAACGCGCCCGGGGAGAGCGAAGTGTTCAGGCGCAGGCCGAGCGCCAGCGGCCCCACCGCGTCCCAGGGCTCCCCCATCGGGCTGTTCACCAGCAGGTCGTCCCGGTACCGTTGGAGCCATTCGCCCAGTTGGTTTCCGCTCCCCTTTTGCTCGAGGTAGAGGAGGGTGGAATAGGTGGCGAGGGCCTCGACGAGCCACTGGTCGCGATAGCTGGCCACGCGAACGCGATTGCCCCACCACTGATGCGCGGTTTCATGGATGGGCACAAGCCCTGAAAAATGTTCGCGCGAGCGCTCGCTCAGTCCCAGACGCGTCTGCTCGGCTCCGCGGAGGAAGGTAAAGGTGGACAGATAGAGCAAGCCGGGATAGCCCTGGCCGAACCGGCCGGGAATCTGCGAGACGTTGAGTTGCGGATAGGGGAAG
>JACQTG010000176.1 GCA_016210895.1 Acidobacteriota bacterium | reverse complement strand
CTAGAACTTGTAGACCACATCGAACTGGAGCCGTTTCAGCCAGGGCTCGGCCGTGGGGCTGGTCGCGGTCTGAAGCGCCCGGCCCATCAGGGCGGTGAAGTTCAGGGTAATGTTGCGGTACGCCTGGTAGCCGAAGTTGAAGCGGTGGCTGATGACGTTGGTGGGTTGGCGCAGGTCGCTGAAGTTGAAGGCCGCCACCACCGCCTCCCGCTCGAGGCGGATGAAGGTGTAGCCGAAGTTGACGTCGTGCTCTTTCTTGGTCTGGCCCACTTGTACCTCGGCCCACCAGCCGCTGCGGTCTTTCGGGTTGCAGGTAGCGACGGAGACGTTGGCGCAGGCCCGGGTGTTATTGACGAAATCCAGTTGAAGCAGCAGCGGCCACCGTGTGGAACCGGTGTCGACGTCTAACCTCCCGATCACATCGAACAGCGCGAACTTGGAGGCGAACAGGTCGCCCGGGGCGGTGGTGTTGGCGTTGCTGCTCCCGGTCAGGGTGCCCGCCGCCTGCGCAGCCCGCACAGGGTCGGCCCGGTGCCAATTGTAGAACGCGGCGTAGCCGGCGAACTTCAACCGCTCGCCAAACTTCCACTCCGACTGGATTTGTCCCCCATAAAGGAAGCTGTCGTCGAAGCTGCCCGTCTCCCGGAATGGGAGCTGGAAACCTACTAGCCCCAGGCGCTTGAACAGCGGGTTGTCGAACTTGAACGAGAAGGCTTGCGAAAAACCTTCCGGGTTCAAGTCGTTGTCGAGAGTCAACTCGGTCCGGTACCAGGTGTAGCCGAATTTGCCTCCGGTCAACGTCAGCGGTTTGAACCAGTTCGGCGCATACTGGATGAACGCCCGGTCGATGGCGATGGGCTTGCGCTGGAAGAAGTTGGTCAAAGTCTGGTTGGTGGAGATGGGGTCGAGCTCGTCGCCGCTGGCGATGGTCAGCCCGCCGGTGAGCTCGTCGCTGAACTTGGCGATGGCGTTGAAGCGAAGCCGCACGCGCTCGCGGTGGCGGTCCTGCGAGAGCGTGCCGCCGAAGAAGGGCTCGTAGCGCAGGCGCACGTCGCCGCTGAAAGTGAAATTGCCCAGGCCCTTGACCTTTGCGCCCAGGTTCTTCTCGGCATCATTGGATTTCTTCTCCAGAGTGTTGACCTTCTCCTGGAGCTCCTTGTTGTGCTCGGCAAGCGCGTCCACCTCGCCCGACAGCCGCTCCACCTCCTGCGCCGTGCTCACGCCCTGGAGGGCAGGAGCAGCGGCAGAGGCGGAGTTGGGCGCCGGAGCGGGAGCGTTGGTCGGCTGCTCGGCCAGCATTTGCTGGAGCTTCTCGAGAAGCAACGCCTGCTGCTTCAAGCGCCGCTCCAGCTCCAGGATGCGTTGCTGCTGTTGCTGCAATTGCTCTTGCAAAGGCTGTGGAGGAGCCGTGATCTTCGCGGCCTCCTCGGCGACCAGGGGGCCCGCAAACAGAAAGGCCGCCAGCAAAGCCTGGGTGGCCTGGTGTTTGATGGGGGTTTTCATTCCTTGTTCCTCCTCTTTTTCGGTCAACCTTCCGACTTGGGCAGCCCAGGTGATGAGCTTGAAGATGTAGTAGCGAGTACGCCAGCGCGTCTCCGCATCTGGCCACAGGCCTTGGACGAGTTTTCGCAGCCAGGCCATACGCTTCACGACGCCGAGTATTCGGGGGACCAAGTAACGGGAGAATGAGGGGACTGTGAATTTTTGGTTACGGCTTAAAACTAGGCAGCGGGAAGGAAAACAGTGAAGGTGGAGCCACGGCCGACTTCGCTTTCGACTGTGATGCGACCCCCGTGGGCCTCCACCAGATGCTTGGCGATTGAGAGCCCTAAGCCGGTGCCGCCGACCTCACGTGAACGGGCAGCATCAACGCGGTAAAACCGCTCGAAAATCCGCTCCTGCTCGGCCTGCGGAATACCGATGCCCGTGTCGCTGACCGAGAGAACTACTTGATTGCCCTGTGGCGCCGCCCGCACGGTGATGCGGCCGCTGGACGGGGTGTACTGCACAGCGTTGTCCAACAGGTTCTGCAGGACTTCCTGCAGGCGGCGCGTGTCGCCTCGAACAGCAGGCAGATCCGGGGATAGTTCTACCAGTAGGGTTAGATTTTTTTCAGCCGCCTTCAGCCGGGTCGTCGCCACACAGGGGTCAATCACCTCCGATACGTGCACGGAGCGAAACTCCAAATCCAGTCTGCCCGCTTCGATCAAGGAGAGCTTCATCAGGTCATCGGTCAGCCGCCCCAGGCGGGCGGCGTGGTCGCGGATGATGTCCAGAAATCGTCGGCTGTTCTGCGGGTCCTCCAGCGCCCCGCCAAGAAGTGTTTCCGCAAAGCCCTGGATGGCTGTCAACGGGGTCTTGAACTCGTGGGAGACGTTGGCGATGAAGTCGCGCCGCACCCGCTCCAACCGGCGCAGCTCGCTAATGTCGTGCAGCACCAAGACCGCCCCCGTCGGGCCATCGCCGCGCACCGGCGCCACAGTCGCCATAAAGCTCCGCGACCGCCCACCCCCCATCTCTACCTCGCTACTCGCACCGTGGCCGCCCACCAGAGCATTCTTGACCAGCGCCAATAAGTCGACCTGCCGGATAACCTCCGTCGCCGCCTGACCCTCGCAGACTCCGCTTTCCACGCTGACTGCCTGGCAGAACGCCTGGTTGCAGAACGCTATCCGCTCGTCCGACCCAATCACGGCTACCCCTTCCGCCATACTGCGCAGGATGGCGGCGGAACGGTTGCGCTCGTCGGTCAAGGACCGAATTGTCTGGTGTAGCCGAGTCGCAGTTTCATTCAGTGCCCGGGCCAGTTGCGCCAACTCATCGCCCGCACCCTCGGGAGGCAGGGGACGGAAGTCGCCAGCCGCTACCCGCCCAGCGAACTGCTTCAGCCGCTCGATCCGTCCGGAGAAACGCCGGGAAAAAAGCAGCGAGATCCCGCCTGCCAGGATAAGTATCAACGCGGAGGCGGTCCACAACCGCCAGCGGATGTCGGCAAGCGCCTCGTCGATTTGGGCCAGAGGCACCGCCAACCGTATGACTACCTGCCGCCCTTGCTCCGGCTCGTGACGCAGGGCCAGATAGACCAAGTCTCGATTGAGGGTGGCACTGTGGCGCACGGCGCGTCCCTCGCCAACCGCCAAGGCTTCTTGAATTTCTGGCCTGTTGGCGTGATTCTCCATCTTCCGCGGATCTTCGGCAGAATCGGCTAGGACCCGGCCATCCCGGGCCACGACGGTAACTCTGGCGCCACTGCGCGCTAGCCAGTCCCCCCAAGCCTGCAATTCCTCGGCCTGATCGAAATGAGGCGGGCGGCCCTTCACCAAACGAGCCAACGATTCGAGTTCCGCGTATCCAGCGCGCAGGTAGTCACGGCGCAGGGCGCGGGTAGCGTAGAGGTCAACCGCTAGCAGAACAGCGAAAAGCAAAAGAAGATAGGTGAGTCCGAGTTTCCAGAACAGGCTAAGTCGCACGGGTTTCAAAGAGGTAACCGGCCCCCCGCACGGTCTTCAGGTGAACCGGGTTTTCCGGGTCGGCTTCGATCTTCTCTCGCAGGCGCCGCACGTAGACGTCCACGCTGCGCGGGGTGACGAAGCGCTCGGGACCCCAGACGGCATCCAGCAGTTGATCGCGGCTGAATACCTTATTCGGATGGGTAGCCAGGAAGTAGAGCAGGCGGAATTCCAGCGTGCTCAGGGGCAGTAGCTTGCCGGCCCGCGTGACTTGATACGACGCCGGATCAACGCGCAAGTGGCCGACTTCGATGAGCTTCTCACCCCCGCTCACAGGTTCCACCCGCCGCAGCAGGGCTTTGACCCGCGCCACTAGCTCCCGGGGGCTGAAGGGTTTGGTGACGTAGTCGTCCGCGCCCAGCTCCAACCCCACTACCCGGTCCGCTTCGTCGCCGCGGGCGGTTAGCATCAAGACAGGGAGCCGGGCAAACTTGCTGTCCCGCCGGATTTCCTTGCAGACCTCCAAACCAGGAAGTCGCGGCAACATCAGATCGAGGATCAGGAGGTCGGGCGCCGTTCTCTTCACCTGCGCCAAGCCGGTGAGGCCATCGCCGGCGGCGACCACTTGGAAGCCTTCCTTTTCCAGGTTGTAGCGCACCAGCTCGACGATATCTTTATCGTCCTCGATGATGAGAATGCGCTTCATAATAAGCGAGACAGAGCAGTAAGCAGCAACGATAAAGGAAGGTCAATCCCTTGGCAAGTTGAGCGTGGCGCTACCCTCTCCTAGGCTCACCAGCAACGCTTGGCTGAACTCATCGCCGAGGCCGCCCCCAAGAGAGATGCTTGCCTCCTGAGCCGTGACTGTCCGGAACTTTCTTGACATGCGCCCCAGGCGATTGTCTAATGGCAGCATCGGGCTGGACGGTTGACACAGGGTGCAGGAGGTAAGGTGAAAGCAGGAGGGTATCGGCAACCCTTCTCCCCTTTTCGCCTCTTCCCAACTCGCACGCATGTCATAGACCCCCGCCTCAGACCCGCAGGGGATGAAAATTTCTGAGCGCTGAGGAAACTTCACCATGACCGATGTCACAATTGGTATCGGGGGTGCAGCCGGTGATGGCCTCGACAAGACGGGCGACACCTTGGCCAAAACCGCTGCCCGCCTGGGGCTCTACGTGTATGCCTACAACAGCTACCAATCGGTCATCCGCGGCGGCCACATCTGGTTGCGCGTGCGCTTGGGACAGGACAAGGTCAGCTCGCACGGCGATCACCTGAACGCTCTCATCGCCTTGAACCAGGACTCCATCGAGCGCCACGCTCCGGAGGTGGAAGCTGGCGGCGTCATCCTCTTCAATGCCGACAAGCTGCGCTGTGATATCCCCCTGCGCGACAACGTGCTCGTGGCCCCACTGCCCATCGGCGAGCTGACCAAGTCGTTGGGACGCATCGAGCCGGTGATGCAGAACACCGTGGCGCTGGGCGCCCTGCTGTTTCTGCTCGGCCTCGACTTTGAGGTGACGACCGGCGTTCTCAGCGATACCTTTGCCCACAAGGGGAAGCCGATCATAGACCAAAACGTCAGCCTGGCACGCGCCGGCTACGACTACGCCGGTGAGCGCTTTCCGCCCCTCG
>JACQTG010000174.1 GCA_016210895.1 Acidobacteriota bacterium | reverse complement strand
GAGGTAACTATGCATAGGCGAATCTTTCTGTCTCTGGCCTTGCTCTGCCTGCCGCTGCTGGCTGCGGCCCAGCAGCCGGAACCCACGGTCTACACCTTTGTGGCTCAGTGGGCCATCCCACGGGATAAATGGGATGAATTCACAGGGTGGATGGAGAAGAGCTCGCGCCCGGTGCTCGATCGCCGGCTGGCCGATGGCGCCCTGGTGGGCTGGGGTCAGTTTGCCACTGTCGTCCATGAGGAAGGCGGGAATACCCACGGGACTTGGTTTTCGGCCACCAGCATCGCGGCGCTTGAACGCGTTCGCGATGAGCTGATCAAGCTGCCACCGAGCCCAGCCGCACTGGCTGCGACCAAGCACCACGACCACCTCTTGAGCTCGTTCCTTCACCGGGTGCGTCCTGGCGGTAGCAGTGGGAGCGGCTACTTCTGGGTCACTGCCGCACAAGTGGAACGCGGCAAGGGCGAACAGTTCCGTGCGCTTTGGGACAAGTACGTCAAGCCCACTTTCGACGAGTTGCTGGCCAATGGCACGATCCTCGCCTACGAGCTCGCGGGTGACTACGTCGTCACGGAAGCCCCGGGGATGCGCTATGGCTGGTACCTCGTTCCAAATGCGGAGGGCGAAGATAAAGTGGAAGCGGCATTCAATGCAGTCAACCAGAAGCGCACACCCGAGGAACGGCGTGCCATCAGCGCTGCCTTCGCTGAGGTGACCGTGGCCGGTACGTTCCGCAGCAACTTCCTACGCGTCCTGAGCTACGCGCAGAAATAGCGTAGCGGTGGAACAACCTGTGGTTCAGAACGGCGTCAGTCGCGCGCGGTGGTGGCCTTCAGCACCACTACCGTGCGGTCGTCGCTGGGCTCGGGGTTGTCGCCGGCGTAGCGGTCGGTAGCGCGGAGCAGGCCCTGGGCGATGTCGGCGGCTGAGCCTTTGCGGGCAAGCTCGGTCAGAGTTCGCTTGAGGCGCTTCGCGCCGAACTCTTCCTGCCGGCGGTTCATGCTGTCCTGGATGCCGTCCGAACAAAAGACGATGACGTCGCCGGGCTCGAGCCGCAGCTGTTTTTCCTCGTAGCGACTGTCGGGGAGCAATCCTAACGGCACGCCCTCGACCGCAATCGTTTCCACCTGGCCGCCTCGCACCAGCAGCGGCCGCGGGAAGCCGGCATTGGCCAGCGTCAGTGTGTGCGTAGAAGGGTCGTAGACGCTGAGAACGAGGGCAATGAAGTGGTGGTCGAGGCGCGGCTGGTGCAGGTGGCGGTTCATCAGCTCCAGCATCTCCGCCGGGGGGCAGGGATGCACGACCACGTGGCCGCGCAGCATGCCGATGGCACCCGAGCCGTAGAGGGCCGCTGCCGTAGCCTTGCCGGCCACATCCCCCACGGCCACCGCCAAGCGCCCGTCGCCATAGGGCAGGAAGTCATACACGTCGCCGCCGAGTTGGCGGGCCGGCTCGTAGGCAGTGCCGATGTCGAGCCCCGGTACGTGCGGCGGGGCCTCAGGCAACAGGCTGCGCTGGATTTCCCGCGCTGTGGCCACGTCGCTTGCCAGGCGCTGCTCGTTTTCCCGCAAGTGCGCGTACAGCCGGGCGTTTTCGAGCGCAATGGCGATGTAAGAAGCCAGCGTGGACAGCATCTGCTCATGCTGCTCAGTGAAGGCGTTGTATTCAGTGCTTTCCAGGTCGAGCACGCCCACCAGGCGGTCTTTGAACACCAGGGGCACGACCAGTTCCGACCGGACTTCCGCATCGTGCGCTTGATGGTTGCAACGGACGTGACGTGGGTCGAGGGTGACGTTGGGGACACGCAAGGGCTGACGCAAGGCCGCCGCCGTCCCGCAGAGGCCGTACCCCAGCGGTAAGCCGCCCTTTGGACAGAGACGCTCGTCATAGCGCAGCGAAAAAGTGTGCTCCAGCAGTTGCGTCTCCTCGTTCCACACCAGGACGGCAAATCCCTGGTAGTTGATCAGGCGCTTCACGAGTTGTGCGACGCGGCGCAGCAACTGCTCGCGATCCAGGATGGAGGTGAGCTCGCGGCTGACCTCGTGCAGCAACGACAGTGTGCGCGCCTGCTCGCGTAGGTTCTCGTAGAGTCGGGCGTTTTCAATAGCGTTGGCTAGGTGACCGGCCAGAAAGGTGAGCAGCCGCTCGTGCTCCTCGGTGAAGTAGTCAGGCTGGCGGCTGGCCACGTCGAGCACGCCGACGGAGCGCTTCTTGACGATCAGGGGAATAGCGAGCTCGGAGCGAATACCCTCGTCGGCGCGGATGTACCGCCCATCGCTGTGCACATTGCCCACGCGAATCGCCTGGCGCGCCTGCGCCGCCGTGCCCACCAGGCCCTGGCCGAGGCCAAACCGCCAGTGCTCGACTACCTCGGGGGAGAAACCCAGTGCAAAGCGAAAGCGCAACTCCTGCCCCAGATCATCAAGCAGCAGAATGGCGAAAGTGTCGTAGTTGATGTGCTCCTTGACCCGCTCGGCCACCTTCTCCACCACCTGGTCGAGCTCGAGCGTTGAGTTCAGCTCCTCCGCGAGCTGAGCGAGGAAAGCAAACGGGAGCGGCTGGTGGGCCGCGGGCGTCGAACGGTCCGCGGTCCGAGCCTGTGTCTCCGCAGGCGCGGCGGGCTCGACCCAACGGTTGGTCACAGCTTCGTCCATAGAACTAGATTATTCTATCCGATGCCTTCCCTGAGTTGAAGATTCATGGGATGAGGATTCGCCGACAAGAAGTGGCCGCCGGGCCGGCCTGCGCGAAGCCGCTCCCTCCGCGTCGGGGTCTACTCGCGCACGGGGCCTTCGAGGAAGGCCTTGAGCTTCTTGGCCCGCGAGGGATGACGCAGCTTGCGCAGCGCCTTGGCTTCGATCTGGCGGATGCGCTCGCGGGTGACGGTGAACGACTGGCCCACCTCTTCCAGCGTGTGCTCGGAGCCGTCGTCCAGCCCGAAGCGCATCTTGATCACTTTTTCCTCGCGCGGGGTCAAGGTCTTCAGCACTGCCTCGGTCTGCTCCTTCAGGTTCAGGGTGATGACCGCGTCCGAGGGCGAGATGACGGCCTTGTCCTCGATGAAGTCGCCCAGGTGCGAGTCTTCCTCTTCGCCGATCGGGGTTTCAAGCGAGATGGGCTCCTGGGCAATCTTCATCACTTTGCGCACCTTGAACACCGGCAGGTCCATGCGCTTGCCGATCTCTTCCGAAGTCGGCTCGCGGCCGAGCTCCTGCACCAGCTGCCGCTGGGTGCGCACGAGCTTGTTGATGGTCTCGATCATGTGCACCGGGATGCGGATGGTACGGGCCTGGTCAGCGATGGCGCGGGTGATGGCCTGGCGAATCCACCAGGTGGCGTAGGTGGAGAACTTGTAGCCGCGGCGCCACTCGAACTTGTCCACCGCCTTCATCAAGCCGATGTTCCCTTCCTGGATGAGGTCGAGGAACTGCAGGCCGCGGTTGGTGTACTTCTTGGCGATGGACACCACCAGGCGGAGGTTGGCCTCGATCAGCTCGCGCTTGGCCCGGTCACTCTCCGCCTCACCCCGCTGTACGACCAGCACGGTGCGGCGGAGCTCCGTGGCCGGGACTTCGACGACGGCCTCGATTACCCGCAGGCGCGTGCGCAGCTCGCGCAACTCGCGCAGCGTGTCGCGCCCGTTTTCGGAGGTGGATTCCACGCGGCGGCCGACCCGGGCAACGTCGCGCTCGAGTGTGTTCAGCTCGTCCACGGTCTGGCGGAGCTTGTCCATCAGGCGCTTGATTTCGGTGGGGCTGAACTCGACCGAACGCACCAGGCGCGAGCAGCGGATACGCAGCCGCGCCAGCCGGCCCCGGGCCCGCAGCGCCCGCATCGTCTTGCGCGCGCGAATCTGGCTGAGCTTGCGGTAGGCCTGGCGGGCCTGGTTGTGGAGCTTGGCAATCTTGTCGAGGGTGCGGATGACCTGCCGGGTCTTCTCGGCCACACGCTCTTCGGTCAGCTCGTCGTCGTCGAACTGGACAATCTCCTTGATCGAGCGCTCGTCGGCGCGCAGATCCGCGGGGAGCTTGAGCAACTCGTTGATGATCAGCGGGGAGCGCGAGAGCACTTTCAGCACGCGCACCTGGCCGCGCTCGATCCGCTGCGCAATCGCCACCTCGCCCTCGCGCGTGAGCAGCGGCACCGTGCCCATCTCGCGCAGGTACATCCGCACCGGGTCGTTCGTCTTCTCCAGCGCCCCCGGCGTCAGGTCGAGCTCAATCTCTTCGGTCTTCTCCGCCTCGGTCTCGGCTTCGGCCGGCTCGGCTGAACGTGCCGGGGTAGACTTCGGCGCCGCCTCGACGATTTCGATCCCGTGGTCGTCGAACACAGTCAGCACGTCGTCAATCTCCTGCGAGGAGTGAATCTCCTGCGGGAGCAGATCGTTGACCTCGTCGTAGAGTAGATAGCCGCGTTCCTTGCCCATATTCACCAACTGTCGAACCTGATCGTATTTCTCTTCGATTCCCAACCGCGCCACTCCTGGGACAGACGGGCCGAGGCGAGTAAGCCGAGGAAAGGGGTGTCCTGCCTAACTCGTTGGTCTAATTGAGGTTACAAAAGTTTCCAATAACCGCAGTCTGTGCCGCCTCGTCTGCCGTCCGTCCGGCTCGCGCCTCTCTTGCTTAGACGCACCCTGGGCAAGAAAGGTTCGCCAAAACCCATCAAAATTAGCAGGCTAACGCGGCTGCGTCAAGCTCTTTCTTAGCTTGTGCTTACGGGCCAGCAATTGCAGCAGGCGGGGGCGGTCGCCCTGCCGTTCAGCCTCTTCAATCTCGCGCTGCAAGCCGCGCAGCTCGGCCTCCAGGCGCCGCTGGTCGAGCGCGGCCAGGCAGGAGCGCGCCTCTTCAAGCGTTCCGGGGCCGGTGGTTTCAAAGGCGAGTTCGTAGAGCAGTCGGCGCTCGGATTCGCCGACCTCGTCGCCCAGCGTCGCCAGTTCAATTGGCTCGCCTGCTTCCTCGCGGGCCAGCACGTGCTCGAAGACGGCTTCGAGCTTCGCGCCGCGATGCGCCCCGGTGTCGCGCAGCTCTTTCAACAAGTCGGGCCGGATGGTGGGATTCTCGAGCACGATTTGCAGCAGCCGGCGCTCGGCAGCCTTTACCTCCAGCGGAGTGAACTCCGGGCGCACGCGCATCTCGGTGCGGCGCTCGGTGGCGGCGCGGCGCAACTCCTCGCGTAGCAGCGCCTCCTCGATACCGAGCCGCTCGGCCACCTCGGCGGCCCATTGCGAGCGCTGCACTTTGTTCGGCACGCGGGCAAGATAGGGCAGCAGGTAGTTGAGCGCGCGAATGCGGCCGTCGCGCCCGCTCATCTCGAACTGGCCGCGCGCCCGGGCAAGCAGAAAGTCAATGTAGGCCTGCGCCTGGCCGATCTCGGCGCGGTAAGCATCGGCCCCCTTTTCGCGGATGAACCGGTCGGGGTCGAAGCCCGTGGGCAGGGCCACGACACACGCTTCCAGGCCCTGCTCAAGCAGGAGGTTCAACGAGCGCTCGGTGGCCGCCTGGCCGGCGGTGTCGGGGTCGTAGCTGACGGCCACGCGGCGACTGAAGCGGCCGAGCAGCCGCACCTGGGTCTCGGTCAGGCTGGTGCCGCAGGTGGCGACGACGTTGGTCAGGCCGGCGGAGTGCACGGCGATTGAGTCCATGTAGCCTTCGACCAGCAGCGCCAATTCCGAGCGACGGATGGGCTCCTTGGCGCGGTGGAGGTTGTAGAGCACCCGGCTCTTGGAATAGATGGGCGTCTCGGGCGAGTTCAGGTATTTCGGCAGATCGTCGCCCATCGCCCGGCCGCCAAAGGCCACCAGGCGCCCGCTCTCGCTGGCAATGGGAAACATAATGCGGCGGCGGAAGCGGTCGTAGAGCGTGCCGCGGTCGTCGCGGTTGGCGAGGCCGCTAGCCTCGACGAGTTCCGGCTTGAAGCCGGCGGCGCGCAGCGTGCGCACCAGGGCGTCGCCACCGGCGGGCGCGTAGCCGAGGTTGAACTCTTTGATGGTCTCGTCGCTCAGACCGCGGTCGTGGAGGTAGTCGCGGACGAGCTTGCCCTCGCGGGTCGCAGCCAGTTGCTCGGCGAAGAAGCGCGCGGCGTGCTCGTGGAGCTCGACCAGGCGGGTGCGCTGGTGCGCCGTCTTTTCCTCTTCCGGGGTGCGCGGGCGGCGCGCCGGAAGCGCGATGCCACACTTCTCGGCAACTATGCGCAGCGCCTCGGGGAAGCTCAACTTTTCCATCTCCATCACGAACTTGAAGACGTCGCCACCCACGCCGCAACCGAAGCAGTGGTAGATCTGCTTGACCGGATGGACGGCGAAGGAGGGCGTCTTTTCGGAGTGGAAGGGACAGAGGCCCATAAAGTTCTGCCCGGCCTTCTTCAGCCGGACGTAGTCCCCCACCACGCGGACAATGTCCGCCTGCTGCTTGACCTTATCGGCTATCGAACCTGGTTCAGCCATCTCTCGCCGAAAGATTTATCTTGTTCCGCGCAAAGACACAACCGTCACGCCAGCGCCGCCACGGTCGGGCTCGGCGGCGCGGGTAGATTCGACGTGCGGGTGCTGCGCCAGGAATTCCGCCAGCGCCTGCTTCAGCCTACCTGTGCCAGTACCATGAATGATGCGGACTTCGGAGAGGCCGGCGAGGACAGCCTGGTCGAGGAACTTGTCCACGCGCTCGCGGGCTTCCTCGACCCGCAGGCCGCGCACGTCCAACTCATCGACTCTGCGACCCTTCGACTCTTTGACCTTCTGCGCCTTGACGGTGATTTTCGCCTTCGGCTTGGGCGTCTCGACGGCGACGATGTCGTCGAGCGCCGCGCGCATGCGCAGGCTACCCATCTGAAGCTCTACCGTGCGGGCGTCCAGCCGCTGGCGTACCTGGCCACGCTGCTGGATGCCGCGGACCCGCACCCAGGCGCCGGGCACAATGGCTTCCGGGTCAACGCGCGGCTCGGGCGGCGCGGGCCGCGCCGTCTCGCCCAGATGCCCAACAACGGCCGCGTCAAACGCCTCTTTCAACTCCCCCTGGACGCGGCTCAACTGCTTGATGCCGCTCTTTTCCACCCGGGCACGCGCGGCGGGCTGGCGCACGCCGTCCACCACGGCGCGCAACTCATTGCGGTATTGCGCCATCAGCCCCTGCAGCTCCCGTTCGAGCTCAGCCAGCCGGGCGCGCTGGGCTTTGAGCCACTCTTGGCGGAGTTGCTCGCGCTCGGCCCGCAGCCGCTCGAGCTCGGTGCGCACTTCGGCCTGCAACTGCTCCAACTCCTGCTGCGTGCGGTGCAGCGAGCGGACTAACTGGGCGTTCTCTGTGGCCTCGGTGGCGAGTTTACTTCTTGCTTCCGCGACTATCTCGCGCGGCAGGCCCAGCCGCGCCGCCATCTCAATTCCACTTGATGCGCCCGGGATGCCCACCCGCAGGCGGTAGGTGGGCCGGAGGTTCACCTCGTCGAATTCGACCGCAGCATTCATCGCGCCGGGCGTCGAGGCCGCATAGGCCTTGAGCCGCTCGTGGTGGGTGGTGGCGACGACGAGCGCGCCCGCGCGACGGAAGTGCTCGAGCAGGGCGATGCCGAGCGCCGCACCCTCCTCGGGGCTCGTGGCTGCGCCCAACTCGTCGAGCAGCACCAGCGAGCGCGCGTCGGTCTCGCCCGCGGCGGGCTGAACCTCAGCCACCATCTGCTGCAGGTTCAGGATGTGGGCCGAAAAGGTGGAGAGGTTTTCCACGATCGACTGCGCGTCGCCGATGTCGGCCAGGATGCGGTCAAAGACCGGCAGGCGCGCCTCTTCGGCCGCGACAGGGATGGCAGCCTGCGCGGCGAGCGCCGCTAGGCCAATTGTCTTCACCGCCACGGTCTTGCCGCCGGCGTTAGGTCCGCTGATGACCAGGACGTGCTGCGCCGGCGTCAGCTCGGCCGAGAGCGGCACCACCTGGCCGTTGCGTCCTTTGAGCGCTTCGACGAGCAGCGGGTGGCGCACGCCGCGCAGGGCGAGCGTGCCGTCGGAATCAAAGCGCGGGATGGTGCAGTTGAACTCGCGGGCAAAGCGCGCGCGGGCAAAGATTGCGTCGAGGTGCCCGATGATTTGGGCCGCGCGGGTAAGCGCGGTGCGACGGGCCGCGAGGCGTCGCGTCAGCTCGGCCAGGATACGGCGGATTTCGGTGGCTTCCTGCTCGCGCAGGGCGACGAGTTCGTTGTTGAGGGCGATGGTCTCGAGCGGCTCGAGGAAGAGGGTATGGCCGGTGCCGCTTTCGGCGTGGACGACGCCATCGGGGCGTGTGCGGGCGTCGCTGCGAATCGGGACCACCAGCCGACCCCCGCGCAGGGTGACGAACTCGTCCTGCAAGGCCGCCTGCTCGGCCGCGCGCTCGAGCACGCGCCGGAGCGCCCGGTGGAGCTTCTGCTCGGTGCGCTGGATTTGGTTGCGAATTTCGGCCAGCTCGGCTGAGGCATAGCTGTCCACTTCCCCACCCGGCAGAATCTTGCGTCGCAGGTCACGCTCAAGCGCGGAGTGGTCCTCAAGCTCGGCGGCAAGCTCTCGCAGGCGAGGGAGGAGCTGGCGGAAGCGCGGCGCACCAATTCCCGTGCGCGCCTGGGAGACTCCGTTCAACAAACCAGCGAGCTGGAGCAGTTCGTCTGGAGCCAAGACAGCCTCGCGCACATTGAGTTTGGCGAGCAAGGCCGTCGGGTCATCGAGACTGGCAAAGCCAAGCTCGTTCCCCTGGCGGAGGAATTCCACGGCCTCGGCCACGCGCGCGAGTTCAGTTTCAATCCAGGCACGATCGGTAGATGGCGCCAGCGCCTCAACCGCTGCGCGCCCGAGCGGGCAGGTGGTGCGGCCGCGGACAAGCGCACGAAGTTCAGAGAATTCCAAGCGGTCGAGGCTTGCAGGATTCATGCAGGCTCGGGCCCACCCGAGGCAGGCAGAAACATCCTAGGCGGACGCGCACGCGGTGTCAATTCGGTGAATGTGGGTGAAGCCCACAGTCATTGAGAGAGGTTGATCTTGAGTAGCTCGACAGCTTCTCTGGGATGACGAGCACGCAGGATCAGGTGGCTGGCGTCCTCTTTCTTCTCGATGACGTCGAGTACCGGTTGCCAGAAGTCGCCGAGCACGACGAGTGGCTTCTGTGCGAGGAAGCCCTTGTTCAACAGCTCCCAGACGACGGAGAGCTCGGCGAGTGTGCCGGTGCCGCCGGGCAGCACGATGTAGGCGGCGCCGCGGCGGACAAGCTCAAACAGGCGCTCCTGCCAGGTCTTGACCCGCACTTCCTCTGCGACCCAGGCGTTGGCCCGCGAGCGAAAGACTTCGGCGGTAACGCCAATCGTATGTCCACCGGCCTCGCGCGCGCCGCGCGAAACCGCTTCCATCACGCCGCCGTAGCCGCCCGTGCACACCGTGAAGCCCGCTCCGGCCAGTGCCGCGCCCAACTCTCGCGCCGTCTCATACTCGGCGCTCTCCGGCTGCGGCCGCGAGCTGCCAAAGACAGTTACGACACTCATTCCCAGCATACTGGATGCCTACCCACGGAACTTATCCGCCTTGCTCAGGGCGCTCAAACGCGCAACGAACCCAGATGATACCTCAGGGCTGCCACACAAGCGCGCAGCATTGACCCAGCTTTGCTGGCGGGGCTAAGATTACCGCAGGCTGATTTCCCACACGATTCCGAGCGGGGGGCAAGATGCGATCCCGAAAGAGACGCTTGAGGCTTCGTCTCCTCCTGGCTGTTCTCCTGGGCTGCTGTTCCGGGTTCGCCCAAGAAACAGCCGAGTATGAAAAGGAACCCACCCCACCGGCTGTGCTGGAGGAGTTGGACGTTTACACACGGTTTGAAACCACAGGCACGGCCGAAGAAATCACCCGCGTGCGCATCCATATTCGCACCGAAG
>JACQTG010000172.1 GCA_016210895.1 Acidobacteriota bacterium | reverse complement strand
CCTGCGGGTTCAGGGGGCCTCGCATGAGGGCATTCTGAAGGCGCTCGCCACGGTGCGGGGCACGCAGCGCGTCACCGATCCCAATCCCGAGCAGAAGTACCAGGCATTGGAGCGCTACGCCCGCGACCTGACGGACCTGGCGCGCAAGGGCAAGCTCGATCCCGTCATCGGGCGCGACGAAGAGATTCGGCGCGTGATCCAGGTGCTGGCGCGGCGCACGAAAAACAATCCCGTGCTGATTGGCGAGCCGGGCGTTGGCAAGACAGCCATCGTGGAAGGCCTCGCGCTGCGCATTGTCGCCGGGGACGTTCCCGAGGTTTTGAAAAACAAACGCGTCGTGGCGCTGGATCTGGGGGCGCTAGTGGCCGGCGCCAAGTATCGCGGCGAGTTCGAGGACCGCTTGAAGGCGGTGCTGCGCGAAGTGGAGGAAGCACACGGCGGCATCGTCCTGTTCATTGACGAATTGCACACGTTGGTGGGCGCGGGCGCGGCTGAGGGCGCGATTGACGCCTCCAACATGCTCAAGCCCGGCCTGGCGCGGGGCACGCTGCGGGCCATCGGCGCCACGACACTGAATGAGTACAAGAAGCATATTGAGCGCGACCCGGCGCTGGAGCGACGCTTCCAGCAGGTCTACGTGGCCGAGCCGGACGTCGAAGACACTATTTCCATCCTCCGGGGCTTGCAGGAGCGCTACGAGGTGCACCACGGCGTGCGCATCAAGGATGCAGCTCTGGTGGCGGCCGCGGTCCTGAGCCATCGTTACATCTCCGACCGCTTCCTGCCCGACAAAGCGATTGACCTGGTGGACGAGGCGGCGGCCTCGATCCGCATCCAGTTGGATTCGCTGCCCGCGGAAATCGACGAAATCGAGCGGCAGATTCTACAAGGTGAGATCGAGCGGCAGGCGCTGAGGAAGGAAAGCGACCCGGCCTCGCGCGAGCGCTTGAGCACGATCGAGCGCGAGCTGGCAAGCCTGCGCGAGCGGACGGCCCAGCTCAAGGCGCGCTGGCAGAACGAAAAGGAAGTTATCGGCAAGATTCGGGCCCTCAAGGAAAGAATCGAGCAGCTGAAGCTTGAAGAGCAGGGTGCCGAGCGTGCCGCGGAACTCGAGCGCGTGGCGGAAATCCGCTACGGGAGGCTGGTCGAGGCGGAGAAGGATCTGGCGGCGGCGCAGAAGCACCTGGAGACGGTGGCCGGCGGCCAGCGCATGCTCAAGGAAGAGGTGGACGAGGAGGACATCGCGCGCATCGTCTCGAAGTGGACGGGCATTCCGGTCGGGAGGCTGCTCGAAGGTGAGGTTGAAAAACTCGTGAAGATGGAGGAGCGGCTGCGAGAGCGCGTGGTGGGCCAGGATGAAGCCCTAGTGCGCGTGTCGAACGCCATCCGGCGTAGCCGCGCCGGCCTCGCTGACCCGCGACGCCCACTCGGGAGCTTCCTCTTCCTCGGCCCCACCGGTGTGGGCAAGACCGAGCTGGCGCGTGCGCTGGCGGAGTTCCTGTTCGACGACGAGCGGGCACTGGTGCGGCTGGATATGTCGGAGTACATGGAAAAGCACTCGGTGGCGCGGATGATCGGCGCGCCGCCCGGCTACGTGGGCTACGAGGAAGGCGGGCAGTTGACCGAGCACGTGCGTCGGCGGCCCTACTCGGTTGTGCTGTTCGACGAAATCGAAAAGGCCCACCCCGACGTGTTCAACGTCCTGCTGCAAATCCTCGACGACGGCCGGCTCACCGACGGCAAGGGCCGCACGGTGGATTTCAAGAACACCGTGTTGATACTCACGAGCAACATCGCCAGTCAGGCGATTTTCGAGCTCACTCAGAGCGACCCCGCGTCCGCCAAGGCTTCGGCGGGGCAGGTCGGCGAGGCGATGCGGAAGCGCGTGCTCGAAGCCTTGCAGGCCACCTTCAAGCCCGAGTTCCTGAACCGCGTGGACGACACGGTCATCTTCAACGCGCTCGGCCGCGCCGAGCTCGACCAGATCGTGGACTTGCAGCTCGCCCACCTGTGGCGGCTGCTGGCCGAGCGCAAGATAGAGATTGAGTTGACCGAGCGTGCCCGCGAGATGCTCTTCCGCGAAGGCTACGACCCGGCCTACGGCGCCCGGCCGATGAAGCGCGCCCTGCAGCGGCTCATCCAGGACTCGCTGGCGCTCAAGATTCTCAACGGCGAGGTCTTGCCGGGCGAGCGCGTGTTAGTGGACGCCGACCCGAAGAAAGACGAGATGCGCTTCGAGCGCGCCGCGGCAGCGGTTGCCGCAAACTAAAGACCGTGATTTGCGGGTGCCCCGCCGAGCGGGGTAAACTCCGCGCCTCTTCCGGACTGCGGTTTATCGGCGAAGCCGGATTGTGTTGCGGAGGCGGGCCGGTCTGCTAGAATGAAAGCTTCCCCAAGGATTCAGGAGGGATAAGCAAGAAATGAATACATTGAAGACGGGCATTTTACTTCTGGCGCTGCCGCTGATTCTCATCTACGGCGGGCAGGCGGTGGCCGGCCAGCAAGGAATGACGATCGCGCTCGTGCTAGCCGTGGTGATGAACGTCAGTGCCTACTTCTGGGGCGACAAGATTGCCCTGGCGATGAGCCGGGCCCGGGCGGTGAGCCGCGAGCAGGCGCCGCGGATGTACACCATCATCGAGCGGCTCTGTGCCAAGACCGGCTTGGCGATGCCGCGCCTCTACAT
>JACQTG010000178.1 GCA_016210895.1 Acidobacteriota bacterium | reverse complement strand
GTGGCGATGTGGTCGGGAATGGGCCGGGTGGGGTCGTGCGGGTGAATCCCGGCGGCCTCGAGCCAGGACAGCACCAGCCCGCCGAAGAGCTGGTTGAATAGGTTCCCGATCCAGGTGGGGTGGTGTTCCATCCTCTAGTCCCACACCGCAAGAAAGATCTGCACGGCTGCTTCCACGACCACCGCGGCCACCAGGAGCAACAGGCCGCCCAGGACCCCAGCAAAGGCAAGCAACGAGCGCGAGAAGATAACATAGAGGAGAAAAGCAAGCAAGCCGAGAGGCCCGAACAGCTTCAGATAGGTACGGTGGGGGATGCGAGCCGACTGCCCCCGCACCAGTGTGTCCACCACGGCCACGATCCAGCGGTAGTTCAGGTAGGCGAGCAGACCGCCAAAGACGAACGCCGCCGCCATGCCCTCTCCCCACCCCCAGGCGGTAATGACCGCTCCCGCCGGCACCAAGAGTAGGATGATTAGACCCATCCGGCGCTCGGCGCCGGCCAGCAGCACCCGTTCGCTGTTAGGGATTTCGCTCATTCGCGGTTCAGCCGCTTGAGCTCCCGCAACAATTCGAGCAAAGCCGCCACGAACCCCAAAGCCAAGAAGACCAACGAAAACCAGGGGCGGCTGCCGAGCTTGCTGTCCAGCCACCAGCCAATGCCGTAGCCCACCAGCACGGCAGCGGGAAAAGTGAAGGCGACGCTGAGCACGAACCCCAGTTGCCGCCAGGGACTGCGGTTTTTCGACTCCGGCGGCATGGCAAGCCGTCCGTCAGCGGAAAGGCAGGATGGAGGACTGGGCGAAGCGGATGAGCGGCTCGGGATAAAGGCCGGGGGCCAGCGTCAAGACCAGAGCGATGGCCAGCGTGGCCACCAGGCCCGGGGCCAGGGTCATCCTGCCGGGTTCGCGGGCTTCCTCGAGGAACATCATCACCACGATGCGGAAGTAGTAGTAAAGCGCCACCACCACGTAGAGAGCCGCGAACACCGCCAGGTAGTAGTGCTGTGTCTCGATGAGCGAGAGGAAAATATAGTACTTGGCCAGGAAGCCCGCTGTGGGTGGGATGCCGGTGAGCGAGAGCAGGAAAACCAGCATCAGCAGGGCTGCAGCCGGATTCTTGAAGATCAGGCCGCGCATGTCCTCCAACCGGTCGCCCACCAGGTCGGTGCGGCGCATGCCGGTGATGACCGCAAACGCCCCGATGGTCATCATCGCGTAAACGAACAGGTAGATGGCAATCCCGGTGCGGCCGGTGTCGTTGCCTGCCACCAGGCCGAGGAGGATGTAGCCCACGTGGCCAATGGAGGAGTAGGCCAGCAGGCGTTTGACGTTCTCCTGGTTCAGCGCCGCCAAGTTGCCGATGGTCATAGTGGCCACGGCAACCACCGCCAGGATGTCCATCCAGTTCGCCCGCAGCGGGCCAATCGGCACCAGAAACAGCCGCAGCAGCAACGCGAAGGAAGCGGCCTTGGAACCCACCGAGACGTATGCCGTGATGGGGGTGGGCGCGCCCTCGTACACGTCCGGGGCCCATTGGTGGAAGGGCACCGCCGCCACCTTGAAGAACAAGCCTGCCGCCACGGCAATCATGGCCAAAAACACGATGGGATCATCGAGCCCGCGCTGGCGGACAGCCTCGGCGATGCGGTAGATGTTGGTCGAGCCACTCACCCCGTAGAGGAGCGAAAAACCATAGGCCAGGACGCCGCTCGAAAACACCCCCAGCAGAAAATACTTCACCGCCGCTTCGTTCGAGCGCCGGTCCCGCCGCAGGAAGCCGGTCAGCAGGTAGAAACAAATCGCCATCAGCTCCAAGCCGACGAAGAGCGTAATCAAATCGGTGCCGCCGGCCATGAACATCATGCCCACGGTGGCGAATAGCACCAGGGCGTAGTACTCCCCCTCGTGCTCCTCTTCCAGGTCCAGGTATTTGATCGACATCAGTACCACGAGGGCCGTGGCCAGCAAGAACAGGAAGCTGAAGTAGATGAAAAAGGAATCCACCACCAGCAGGCCGTTAAAGCCCACAACCTCCAGATGGCGCATCCGCCACAACTGGAGGGCGCTAAAGCTGATGCCGATCAAGGCGGTGACGGCACTGATGTACTTGTAGCGGCGCTCGAGCAGGAAGTCCATCAAGAGGATGCCGCAGGCGAAAACGGTCAGCTCGAGCTGGGGGACGATGACGAACAGGTCAATCGGCTGGAAGAACCGAGTCCACATCAGCGTTCGCCGGGAGCGTTTCTGGTTTCAGGCACGACAGCAGCGGGCAAGGTGACGGCCACGGGCAGGGCCGCCGGTTGTGGTTCCACCCGCTGCACAAGCAACGCCACCGGCTTCTCCAACACTTCGAAGTAGGGTTTCGGATAGATGCCGATCCAGAAGCACCAGATGACGAGGGGCACCAAGGTCATGACTTCGCGCAGGTCGAGATCGGGCAGGTTCCGGTTGGCGGGGTTGGTCACCTCGCCGAACATCACCCGCTGGTAGAGCCAGAGCAGGTAAGCAGCCGCCAACACAATCCCCAGCACGGAGAAGCCCGCCCACCACTTGTTCACCTGCCAGGCGCCCAGCAAGATGGTGAACTC
>JACQTG010000177.1 GCA_016210895.1 Acidobacteriota bacterium | reverse complement strand
GCTCATCGCCTTGCGCACGGAGCAGTTGGTGTTTGTGGACGCGGAAGCCAAAGAGCGCCAAGTGATGGAGATGTTCGACAAGTACAACCTGCGCTCGCTTCCGGTCGTGGATGCCGAACAGAGACTGGTCGGGGTGATTACCGCCGACGACATCATCAGCCGCCTATGGCACGCGCGCAAATAAATCTGGGGCGGTGGCTGGCTCCGGTGCGGGCCGCGCGCGAGCAGGTACGCCGGTGGCGGAAAACGATGATTGTCTTCTTCGCTGTCATCGGACCCGGCCTCATCACCTCCAACGTGGACAACGATGCCGGCGGCATCTACACCTATTCGCTCGCCGGCGCCCAATTCGGCTACCTCCTCCTGTGGACCCTGATTCCGATGACGCTCATTCTCTACATCAGCGAGGAAATGTGCGCGCGCATGGGAGTGGTTACGGGGAAGGGACTGTCGGATTTGATTCGGGAGGAGTTTGGCTTTCGCACCACGTTTTTCCTGATGCTGGCCATCCTCGCCACCAACCTGGGCAACATCTTGGCCGAGTTCGCGGGCGTCGCTGCCAGCCTGGAGCTGTTCGGCGTAAGCAAGTACGTGTCGGTGCCGGTGGCGGCTTTCCTGATCTGGCTCTTGGTGCTGAAAGGAACCTACCGGGTGGTGGAAAAGATCTTCCTCGTCGCCTGCGTCTTCTACCTCTCCTATATCCTTTCCGCCTATTGGGCGCGACCCGACTGGGGCCTGGCGGCCAAGCACACTGTCTTACCGACTGTGCGCTTCGAGACCGGCTACCTGCTGCTTCTGGTAGCGATGGTGGGTTCGACCATTGCCCCGTGGCAGCACTTTTATCTGCAATCGGCGGTGGTGGAAAAAGGCGTGCCGCGGCAGCGCTACTGGGAGACGCGCACGGACGTCTTGGTGGGCAGTATCAGTTGCATGGTAATCGTGTTTTTCATCGTGGTCGCTTGCGCGGCCACCCTGCATGTCGCCGGGAAAACTACGCTTTCTAACGCCGCGGAAGCCGCCGACGCCCTGCGTCCTCTCGCCGGCCCCTACGCCTCGGCGTTATTTGCGTTGGGCCTGCTGAACGCCTCGCTCTTTGCGGCCTCTATCCTGCCTCTCTCCACCGCCTATGTCATCTGCGAAGGCTTGGGGTTTGAAGCCGGTCTTGACCGGCCGTTCCGCGAGGCGCCCATCTTCTACTGGCTGTACACGGCGCTGATTGTCGTCGGCGCCGGGCTGATTCTGATTCCCGGGGCGCCACTGGTGCGGATAATGGTCTTCTCGCAAGCGGTGAACGGCTTCCTGCTGCCGGTGGTGCTCGTTTTCATTCTGCTGCTGGTGAATCGCCGCGAGTTGATGGGCGAGTACACCAACTCGGCGGGCTACAACGCCGTGGCCTGGTCGGCGAGCACAGTGCTGATCCTCTTGACCCTGGCCCTGGTCTACTTGGCCCTGCGCGGGAAAGTCTCCGTGCTGGCAGGCATCTAGCCAATGGCTTGCTGGTCAGGGAGTGCTGTGCTACCGTGCGAGTGAGAGTTGAGATGAGTTCCCGGCCAGGTCTGTTCAAGAAAGGAAGTCCTGCCGAAGCCCTCTGGAAGAAGATTGACCGCGACCGCCTGCCCCGCCACATCGCCATCATCATGGACGGCAACGGCCGGTGGGCGCGCCGCCGCCACCTACCGCGCGTAGCGGGCCACCAAGCCGGGGTCAAGGTGGTGCGCCACGTGGTCGAGGTCTGCGCCCAGATGGGCATCCCGGTGCTCACGCTCTACGCCTTCTCGCTCGACAACTGGAAGCGCCCGCGCCAGGAAGTGGATTTCCTGATGAAACTCCTGCGGGACTACGTGCGGAAGGAACTGAAAACGCTCGAGCGCAACAACATCTGCCTGCGGGTGATTGGCCGCTGGCAGGGGCTGCCGCAGGAGGTGCAAGCCGACGTCGCCCACGCCCTGGAGGCGACGAGCCGGAACACCGGAATGCGCCTGGTGGTGGCGCTCAACTATAGCGCGCGGGCCGAGCTGGTCGACGCCGTCAACGCTCTGCTCGAAGCCCACCGCCGCAACGGCTTCCTGGGCCGCGTCGAGGAACCGGAGCTAGCCACCCACCTCTATACGCACGACCTCCCCGACCCGGACTTGCTCATTCGCACCAGCGGCGAAATGCGCGTCAGCAACTTCCTCCTCTGGCAGATTGCCTATTCGGAAATCTGGGTAACCGACACCCTGTGGCCGGAATTCACCGACCGCCACCTGCTGCAGGCGATTTACGACTACCAGCAGCGCGAGCGGCGCTACGGAGCCATCTCGCCGGAACAGCCTGAACCGCCGGGGGCGGCCATCCGGCCTGAGTCTGCCGGCCTGGGCGTGAAACGCTAAAACGCCCGCGCAGTTTCCCGCCACCCTGTTACAATCCTGGCCACGGCAACGATGACGCGCGTTCTGACGGCGTTGGTTCTGATCCCGGTCGTCGTGACGCTCGTGTGGTGGGCACCGGGGTGGCTGTTGTTTCTTGCCGTTCTTCCCTTTGCCGGGCTGAGCCTGTGGGAATACTTTGAGTTGGCCGGGCGGATGGGCCTGGTGCCGAACCGCTGGCTGAGCTATCTGCTCGCGCTGGCTTTGTGTGCGCTCAGTTGGCTCGATTCCTCGCGCTTGCTGGCTGGATCGGTGGCCGCTGCGCTGCTTCTCGTCGCCAGTGAAATTTT
>JACQTG010000173.1 GCA_016210895.1 Acidobacteriota bacterium | reverse complement strand
TGAAGACTTCCCGCCCGGACTCGTGCTGGCTCTGCGCGAGCTTGGCCAGCCGCTCTATTTCGCCCAGCCGCCCACCGGCTACAAGGACACGGCCGAGGCCTGGGTTTCCACGGGCGGGCTGCTCAACCGGATGAAGGTGGCGCTGGGGCTAGCCACGAATCGCCTGCCGGGTGTGCGCGTGCCATCGCCGCAAGTCGAGGCGGCCACACCGGATCAGCTCATTGCCCGTATCGGCCAGGACATCCTGGGCGAGCCGCTGCCGGAGGCGAGCCGCGCGACGCTAGTCAGCCAGCTCCAGCAAGGGTTGAGCGAGCCCGGAGGACAGGCAGCCGGAGAGGGGCCGGCGCGGTTGGCGCTGGGCTGGGTGCTGGCTTCGCCGGAGTTCCAGCGCCGATGAACAGCAGAAAAACCACAGAGGCACTGAGGACACAGAGGAAAGAGGGAGGCAAGCCATGCAGGTGACGCGGCGATTCTTTCTGAAATCATCCGGGATCGCGCTCGTGGGGATGGGCGCGGTGCCTTCGTTCCTGGTGCGCGCGGTGGCGGCGAGCGGCGGCAGTGCGCGCGGCAAGACTCTGATCGTGCTGTTTCAGCGCGGCGCGATGGACGGCTTGAACGCCGTCGTCCCCCACGCGGAGAAGGAGTACTACCGGCTGCGGCCGACGATTGCCATCCCCCGCCCGGCGAAGAACAACCCGGAGGCCGCGCTCGACCTGGACGGCTTCTTCGGCCTCCATCCCTCGCTGGCTTCGTTCAAGAAGCTCTACGACCAGGGCACGCTCGCCATCGTGCATGCGGCGGGCTCGCCCGATTCCTCCCGCTCGCACTTCGACGCGCAGGACTTTATGGAGTCGGGCACGCCGGGGGTAAAGAGCACGACGGACGGCTGGCTCAACCGCTATCTGACGGCCAAGCCGGTCGAGCTGGCTTCGAGTTTCCGCGCCGTTTCGGCCACGTCGCAGTTGCCGCGCATCCTGCAAGGGAATGCGCCGGCGCTGGCCATTCCGCGACTCGACCAGTTCACCATCCCTGCCGGGCGCTACACCGGCTTGGTGCGGGGAGGCCTGGAGGCGCTGTACGGGAACTCGGGCGACCCGCTGCTCAAGCCAACCGCGCAGGAAACCTTCGAAGCCATGGACACGCTCGAGCGGCTGAACGCCGGCGGTTACCAGCCCGCGAACGGCGCGCAGTACCCGCGGAATCCATTCGGCGAGGCCCTGCGCCAGGTGGCGCAGCTCCTCAAGGCCGACCTGGGGCTGGAAGTTGCTTTTGCCGAAGTGGGCGGCTGGGACCACCACGTCAACGAAGGCGGCACAACGGGTCAACTGGCCAACCTGCTGCGTGTGTTCAGCGAAAGCGTAACCGCGCTGGTCACCGACCTGGGCGACCGGATGGAGGACGTGGTCGTCGTCACGCTCTCGGAGTTTGGCCGTACCGGGTTTGAGAACGGCAACCGCGGCACCGACCACGGCCACGCCAATGCCATCTTCGTCGTCGGCGGACCAGTGAAAGGTGGAAAGGTCTATGGGAAATGGCCGGGGCTCGCGCGCGAGCAACTCTTCGAGGGGCGCGACCTCGCCTTGACCACCGACTTCCGCGATGTGTTGGGCGAAGTCCTCGTCCACCACCTCGGGGCCACGAATTTGAAGGCCGTGTTCCCGACCTATCCGGTCGACCCGGAGAAGTTCCGCCGCTTCCTGCGCGGTTAGGCGCTGCCGGGAAGCGCTGAAACTCGAACGCGAAGCCCCCTCTAACGTAACGTCTTTGCCTCTCCCTACGTCTTAGGGTATAAGTGCCTCTTTCGTGGGAGCATCCTGAGCGGGGTGCCGAAATCTTTCAGAATCTTCGAGCAAGGTGCGTGATGTCGCGTCGCGTTGTGCGCTGGCTGTGTCTCCTTGTCGTTCTGGCCGTCTTTCCTCTCCAAGCACAGAACATTCCGACGCCGGAGGAGTTCGCCGGCTTTCCCATCGGCACGCCGAAGAAGCTGGTGCGCTGGGAGAAGATTGTCGAGTACTTCCAGTTGGTGGACCGCGCCTCCGACCGGGTCGTGATCGAGGAACTGGGGAAGAGCACGCTGGGCAACCCGTTCCTGCTGGCGATTGTCTCCTCGCCCGCCAATCTCCAGCGCCTGGATGAGTTGAAGCAAGTTCAGCGGCAGCTCGCCTATCCCTATGAGCTCGACAAGGCTGCGGCTGAGCGCCTGTTTGCGCGCACCCCGGTGGTCCTGCTGATCACGCTCAACATCCACTCCACCGAGATCGGCTCGAGCCAGATGGCGCTCGAGCTCATCCAGCGGCTGGCCACGGAGCGCTCACCTTACATCCAGAATATTCTCGACAACGTGATTTTCTTGCTCGTGCCCTCGTTCAACCCCGACGGACAGATCATGGTGGTGGACTGGTACAACCAGAACGTCGACACGGAGTACGCGCTGGGCTCGATGCCGTGGCTCTACCACCACTACGTCGGCCACGACAACAACCGCGACGCCTTTATGCTGACGCAGGTGGAGAGCCGGCTGGTGACGAAGGTGCTCTATCAGGACTGGTTCCCGCAGGTCTACCTCGATGAGCACCAGATGGGCTCGAGCGGGGCGCGCATCTTCGTGCCGCCTTTTCGCAATCCCATCAACCCCAACGTCGACCCGAGCATCTGGGCGATGAACGGCCTGCTCGGCTTTGCCATGAACGCCGCGCTCAATGAGGCAGGCTACGTCGGTGTGACCTACGACCAGTTCTACACCTCCTGGTGGCAGGGCGCCTTTCTGATGCAGGCCTGGTGGCACAACATCGTCGGCCTGCTCACCGAAGTCGCGAGCGCGCGCGTGGCCACGCCGCTCGAGCAGGAGAAGGCGCGCCTGGGCGTGCTCGAGCGCGGCCCCGCGCCGAGCTTCGAGGAGTTCCTGGACGAGCTGGAGAAGAATCCCGAGAAGCCGATTCCGTCGCCGCGCGACACCGTGCCCCGCAACAACTACCCGCGGCCGTGGCTCGGCGGCACCTGGACGCCGCGCGACATCATTGACTATGAGCTCGTGGCCACCTACGGCTTGCTCGAAGCCACGGCCAACAACCGCCTGACGCTCCTGCGCAATCAATGGCAGATGGGCCGGCGCGCCATCGAGGCGGGCAAGAAAGGCGACCCGTACGCCTGGGTCTTCCCGCCCGACCAGCATGACCCGCCCGCGTTGGCCAAATTGATGGAACTGCTGTGGCTGTCGGGCGTGGAAGTGCATCGCGCGGAGAAACCCTTCCAGGCCGATGGTAAGGACTACCCGGCCGGAAGCTACGTCATCCTACTGGCGCAACCTTTCCGCGCCTTTGCCAAAGACCTGCTCGAGATTCAGAAGCACCCCGACGCGCGGCAGATGCCCACCGGCGCGATGGCCGAGCGGCCCTACGACGTCACTGGCTGGACGCTGCCGCTGCAGATGGGCGTGGACGCTGTCGAGGTCAAGAAGCCCTTTGAGGCCGAGTTGACCAAGCTCGGGAGCATCGCGCCGGCCAGAGGCGAACTACGGCGGGGTTCCCGGCCCGCACGCAATCCCTATGGGTACGTGATTCCGCCCGGGCCGAACAACAAAGTAATCGCCACCAACCGCCTGCTCAAAGTCGGGGCGGAGGTCTACTGGCTGACGGAGCCGGTGGACGCGACCGGCTGGCGCTTCCCGCCGGGCACGATTCTGGTGCGCCCGGGGAGCGTACGCGACCTGCGTGCGCAGGTCGAGGAGTTCGTGTCGAAGCTCGGGCTCCTCGTGGCCGAAGTCGAGCGACCGCTCCAGGCCAGGGCGCTGCGCTTGCGCGCCCCCCGCGTGGGGCTCTACCAGCCGTGGATGGCTTCGATGGACGAGGGGTGGACGCGCTGGCTGCTCGAACAATATGGATTCGACTACAAGACCCTTCACAACGAGGACATCAAAGCCGGGAAGTTGGCCGAGCGGTTCGACGTTCTCATCTTTCCCGGCGACCGCAACAAGCGCCAGATCGTCGAGGGCAACATGCGCAAGTGGACGCGGCCGGAATACAAGGGCGGCATCGGCGAGGAAGGCATCGAGGCGGTGCGGGAGTTCGTGCGCGCCGGCGGCACGCTCGTGCTGTTCGATGAATCGACCGAGTTCGCCCTTGAGACTCTGGCGCTGCCGGTCAAGGACGCCCTCCGTGGGCTGCGCGCGGAGGAGTTTTCCTGCCCGGGCTCGCTACTCAAGATTCACCTGGACACGCACCATCCCATCGCCTACGGGATGCCGCCGGAGGCCACGGCCGTTTTTGTCAACAGCAGGGCCTTCGATCTGGCGCCGGGGTTCAGCTACACCGACGCCCGCGTCATCGCCCGCTACCCCGCAACGAATCCTTTGCAGAGCGGCTGGCTGCGCGGGCCGGAACATCTACAGGACCGCATTGCCGCCGCCGAGGTCAGCTATGAGAAGGGGCGCGTGGTGCTCATCGGCTTCCGAGCGCAGTTCCGCGCCCAACCGCACAACACCTTCAAGCTGCTGTTCAACTCCATCCATTACGCCGCAGCGCAGTCTGTCTCGCTCCCCCAGCGATAGGGACACCTGAGGCTGAGGA
>JACQTG010000020.1 GCA_016210895.1 Acidobacteriota bacterium | reverse complement strand
GGGCTGCACGGCGATTCTGTTCCCGGGCGGTGCGGTGGCGGGCGTGGACGTGCGCGGCGCGGCGGTGGGCGAGCGTGAGTTTGAGACCCTGCGCGTGGGCCACCTGGTGGAACGCATCCACGGCCTGCTGCTGGCGGGCGGCAGCGCCTTTGGGCTTGAGGCTGCGGCGGGCGTACTGCGCTATCTGGAAGAGCAAGGCATCGGCTTTGACACCGGCGTGGCCCGCGTGCCGATTGTTCCCGCCGCCATCATCTTCGATCTCGCCATCGGTGACGCCAAGCGCCGGCCCGATGCCGCCATGGGCTATCAAGCCGCCCAGGCTGCCTCGGCCGATAAGGTCGAAGAAGGCAGCATCGGCGCGGGCACCGGGGCAACCGTCGGCAAACTCTTCGGCCTCAGGCAAGCCACCAAGGGCGGCCTGGGAACGACCACGATTGAGCTCGCAGGCGGTGTCCTCGTCAGCGCGCTGGCGGTCGTCAACGCTTTTGGCGACGTGCGCGACCCGGCCACGGGCCAGATCATCGCCGGGGCTCGCCGAGCACCAGCTTCGTCCGAGTTCGCGGATATGGCCGCCCAGATGAAGGCCGGGGTTACGAAAGCTGGCTTTGGCGCCTCGCCTGCATCGAGCACGACGCTGGTGGTGGTAGCCACGAACGCGCGCCTCGACCGGCCGCAGGCCACCAAGCTCGCCGCTATGGCCCAGAACGGCCTGGCGCGCGCCATCAGCCCGGTACACACGCTCTTTGACGGCGACGTGGTCTTCGGTGTCTCGCTGGGAACGAAGTCGGCCGACCTGAATCGCCTGGGCAGCGTTGCCACCGAGGCGGTCGCTGCCGCCATCCTGCGTGCCGTCCGCGCCGCCAGCTCCCTGGGCGGGGTTCCGGCCGTTCCTGACCTTGCCACACTTACTCGATAGGAGTGCGATTCAGTAGAATAGCCTGCCGCTGATCATGCTGGAACTAGCCTTTGTCCGCGAGCATCCCGAGCAGGTGGAAGCCAGCCTGCGCGCGCGGGGCTACCGGATGACGCTCGATGAGTTCCACCAGGTGGATGCCGCGCGCCGCCGCGCCGTCACCGAAGTCGAGAGTCTGAAGGCCAAGAAGAACAAAGCCTCGGAAGAGATCGGCCGGCTGAAGCGCGAAGGGCGGGACGCGAGCGCACGCATCGCTGAAATGAAGGGGCTGTCCGACCAGATCAAGGAGCTCGATACGCGCGCAGCCGAACTCGACGCCCAACTCCACGAGCTGCTGCTCTCCCTCCCTAACATTCCTCACACAACCGTCCCGGTCGGCACGAGCCCGGAACAAAACCAAGCGGTGCGGCGCTGGGGCGAGCCGCCTCGGTTCGACTTCAAGCCCAAGCCGCACTGGGAGCTGGGCGAGCGCCTGGGCATCCTCGACTTCGAGCGCGCGGCCAAAATAGCCGGGGCGCGCTTTGCGCTCTACACCGGCGTGGGGGCCCGACTCGAACGCGCGCTGGCGAACTTCATGATGGACATCCACACGCGCGAGCACAGCTACACGGAGGTATTGCCGCCGTTCATCGTGAACTCGGCCGCCCTGGTGGGCACGGGCAACCTACCCAAGTTCGCCGCGGACTTGTTCAAGGTCGAAGGAACTGACTACTGGCTCATTCCGACAGCAGAAGTCCCGGTGACGAACATTTTTCGTGACGAAACCCTGGACGCCGACCGGCTGCCGCTGCGCCTGGTCGCCTACACGCCCTGTTTCCGCTCCGAGGCCGGCAGCTACGGCAAGGAGACGCGCGGCATCGTTCGCCAGCACCAGTTCCAGAAAGTCGAGTTGGTGAAGTTTGCCCGGCCGGAGCAGAGCTACGACGAGCTCGAATCGCTGACGCGCGACGCCGCGGTGATTCTCGAGCGGCTGGGCCTGCCCTACCGCGTGGTGGTGCTCTGCACGGGCGACATGGGCTTTGCCGCTGCCAAGACCTACGACCTCGAAGTCTGGCTGCCGGGCCAGGGCACGTACAAGGAGATTTCTTCCTGCTCGAACTTCGAAGCCTTCCAGGCCCGCCGGGCCAACATCCGCTACCGCCTGCCCGGCCAGCCCAAGTCGGCCCACGTGCACACATTGAACGGTTCCGGTCTGGCCGTGGGCCGTACCTGGATGGCGCTAGTGGAGAACTACCAGCAGCGCGACGGCTCGGTCGTCATCCCGGAAGCCCTCCGGCCCTACCTCGACGGTCTCGAGCGGATCACCCCGCCCACCTAGCGCCACGCCTGTTACTTCGTCTGTTCGGCGTTCATCGCCGCCGGCATGTAGTGGGCCGGCTGGGTGGTGGTTGGCTCAAGCTGAATCGTCGTGTGGGTGATGCGGAAGGTGCGGGCGAGCACCTGGTTCATGTGGGCGAGAATCTTGCCCGCCTCGCGCATCTGCATGTCGGCGATGCGCGCGTGGCAGGACAGCGCGTGATAGTTCGAGCCGAGCGACCAGATGTGCACGTCGTGAATCTCCTCCACGCCGGGAATCGCGACCAGCGACTGGACGACATCTTCCAGCTTGATGCTTCGCGGAAGACCTTCGAGGAGAATATTCGACGTTTCGCGCAGAATTCCCACCGCGCTCCACACGATCAGTGCGGCAATGCCGAAGCTGATGACCGGGTCAATCGCGTACCAGCCGGTGCGGGCAATCAAGACTGCGCCGACGATGATCCCGAGGTTCGAGGCGGCATCGCCGGCATTGTGGATGAGCACGGCGCGGATGTTCAAGTCGCGCCGGCCACGCAGCAAAGCCAGCGCAATGCCTGAGTTCACCAGCAAGGCCAGCACAGCCACCACCAGCATCACGTCGGCCCGCACGGGCTCCGGCGTCCGCAGGCGTAGGTAGCCTTCCCAGAAAATGTAGATCGCGATCGCCACCAGCGCCAGGGCGTTCACGAACGCCGCCAGGATGCCGGCCCGGCGATAGCCGTAGGTGCGCTTGCGATCCGCCGGCCGCTGCTCGAGCCACACCGCAAACAGCGCCAGCGCCATCGTGGGCAGGTCGGTCAGGTTGTGGACGGCGTCTGAAATGAGAGCCAGCGAGCGGGCGTAGAGGCCGGCACCAAACTCGACGACCACGAACACGAGCGTGACCGCCAGCGAGCCTTTGAGCGCCCAGTCGAGCCGCGACCGAGTATCCGCGTGCGCGTGCATCAGGCAGAGTGTAGCGGGTTGGCGCACGGGAAGCAAAACCCACCCCGGCAAACGCCTGTGGCGACGGCCCTTCGACCCCGAAGCTTCGGGGCTCAGGGTGGGGCACTGGGCTCGGCGCGGGATCTAACCGAACGCTAGAGAGCTAGGGGGCCGGGGCGTGCTCGATGGGGGCCGCGCCCGGCGGCGTGGCGCCGGCGCCTTTACGGGCCACCTGCAAGCGAACTAGGGCGCGCTCGAGCGCCACCTGAGCGCGGTTGAGGTCGATCGAGGGATCTTGGGAAGCCCGTGCCAGGCGTTCTTCGGCGCGTCGCCGCGCGGCCGTCGCTCGCTCAAGGTCAATTTCCTCGGCCCGCTCGGCGGTTTCTGCCAAGACGATGACGCGGTCGGGCAGAACCTCGACAAAGCCCCAGGCCACGGCCAGGTACGACCAGGCGGCGCCGCGGCGGTAGCTGATCTCGCCCACGCGGAGTTCACTGAGCAAGGGGGCATGGCCGGGGAGAATTCCCAGGTAACCGTTCTTGGCCGGGATCTGCGCCTCGTCCACGTCTTCGCGGACGACCAGCCGCTCGGGGGTGACCACCTGCAACTCGAAGCTTTCCGGGAGCAGCGCCATCGTACTCTGTACCTCGTACCCGGTACTCTGACCTTGTGCCGCTAGACGGCGGCTTGCATTTTTTCGGCTTTCTCCAGTGCTTCCTCGATGGTGCCGACCATATAGAAGCCCTGCTCGGGGATGTCGTCGTGCTCGCCTTCGATAATCTGTTTGAAGCCTTTCACCGTGTCTTCCACCTTGACGTACTTTCCGGGCAGCGAGGTGAACTGCTCCGCCATGAAGAAGGGCTGAGAGAGGAAGCGCTGAATCTTCCGCGCCCGGGCCACGACCAGCTTGTCCTCTTCCGAGAGCTCTTCGATGCCCAGGATGGCAATGATGTCCTGGAGGTCTTTGTACCGCTGCAGAATGGATTTCACCGAGCGCGCCACCCGGTAGTGTTCTTCGCCGACGATGCGCGGGTCGAGGATCCGCGAGTAGCTTTGCAACGGATCGACCGCGGGATAGATGCCGAGTTCAAAAATCTGCCGGGAAAGCACCAGCGTGGCATCGAGGTGGCTGAAGGTCGTGGCCGGGGCAGGATCGGTGAGGTCGTCGGCGGGCACGTAGATGGCCTGGACGGAGGTGATCGAACCTTTCTTCGTGGAGGTGATGCGCTCTTCCAACTCGCCCAACTCGGTCGAGAGGTTGGGCTGATAGCCGACGGCCGACGGCATGCGGCCGAGCAGGGCGGAGACTTCCGAGCCCGCCTGGACGAAGCGGAAGATGTTGTCGATGAACAGTAGGACGTCGAGGCCTTCCTCGTCGCGAAAGTATTCGGCGACGGTCAGTCCGGTCAAGCCGACGCGCAGGCGGGCGCCCGGCGGCTCGGTCATCTGGCCGTAGATGAGCGCAGCGCGCGACTTCTCCGCATCGCCGGGCTTGATTACGCCCGACTCCTGCATCTCCAGCCACAGGTCGTTGCCCTCGCGCGTGCGCTCGCCCACGCCGGCGAAGACGGAGACGCCCCCGTGTTTCAGCGCCACATTGTGAATCATCTCCATGATGACCACGGTCTTGCCCACACCGGCACCGCCGAACATGCCCACCTTGCCGCCGCGGAGGAATGGTTGCAGGAGGTCAATGACCTTGACGCCAGTCTCGAACATCTCCTGCGTGGTGGACTGCTCGTCGAGCGGCGGCGCGGGCCGGTGGATGGGATAGTACTTGTCGGTCTTGACTGGGCCGAGGTTGTCCACCGGTTCGCCGATGACGTTGATGACCCGGCCGAGGGTGGCGCGGCCGACAGGCACGGTGATGGGCTTGCCCAGGTCGTAGGTCTTCATCCCGCGCACCATGCCGTCGGTGGGCTTCATCGAGACGCAGCGTACGCGCCCTTCCCCCAGGTGCTGCTGTACCTCGGCAACAGCGTCAATCTCGAACGGAACGTCGAAGCCTTCGCTCGAGATGCGGACGGCGTTGTAGATGGCTGGCAGCGCTTCTTCTTCGAACTCGACGTCCACCACCGGGCCGATCACCTGCACCACGCGTCCCACGCTCTTGTACTCACCCACCTTCATCGCTCGCTCCTTGTACTCAGAGTGCGGCGGCGCCGCTGACGATTTCGATGATCTCGCGCGTAATCTGCGCCTGGCGAATCTTGTTCATTTCCAGCGTGAGCCGCTCGATCATCTCCGTGGCGTTGTTGGTGGCCGCGTCCATCGCCGTCATACGGGCGGCCTGCTCGGCGGCGGCGGATTCGAGCAGGGCGCGGAAAATCTGGACTTCCACGTGGCGCGGCAGCAGTACATTGAACAGTTCGGTCGCCGGCTGCTCGTAGATGTAGTCGACCTGGACTCCCACCGCGGCGGGTGCTTCCTCCCGCGCCTGCGCAGTGGCGGCAATCGGCTCAGCGCCGCGCACGGCCACGCCTTCGGTGCGCGCGGGCAAGATGCCTTCGAGCGGCAGCAGCTTCTCTACGATCAAGCGCTGGGCCAGTATGCTCTTAAACTCGTTGTAGATGAGGTAGACGCTATCCACCTCTTCCCTCGAGTAAAACGCAATGACGCGAGCGGCGATCTCGCGCGCGTGGTCATACTC
>JACQTG010000171.1 GCA_016210895.1 Acidobacteriota bacterium | reverse complement strand
TGCGCATGGTCTCTCTGGCCGATCAGCCTCTGCACAGAAATAATAACCTATAGCGCAGGACTCTCGCCCGAAGCAAGCCCCTTGTGGGCCGCGCCGGCTTGTGGCAGGATAACCGCCAGCTTGTTGCTCAGGTTGTAGTTTGGGGAGGTTCGTATGCCCAAGATAAAGCAACTCACCGTTCGCGCCACCAACCGCCCCGGTGCCTTGGCCCGCATCGCTGAGGCTCTGGCCAAAAACAAGGTCAACATCACCGGCCTCGACGCTTCCGGTGCGCAGGGGCAGATTCGCCTGCTGGTCAGCAATCCGACCCGCGCGGTGAAGGCGCTCAAGCAGGCCAAGATTCCGGCCCGGCTCGAAGATGTCGTGCTCCTGAACCTGGCGGATCGCCCCGGCACGCTGGCTCGCGCTGCCAGCAAGCTGGCCAAGGCCGGGGTGAACATCAACTATGCCTATGGCACCGTGGTCCGGGGTGGCAGACGTGCCGCCATTGTCATTGGCGTGAGCGACGCGACGCGCGGCAGCCGCCTGGTCGGCTGAGCCACACGCTTTCCTCGTCTGCTGATCTGGCTCCAAGCGACGGGCTTGTCCTGAGCGAAGCCGAAAGGCTCCTGCCTGAGGGGTAGTGTTTGATTCTTCCGCCCTTGACGGTTTCTCAGTTAACTGTTATTAAGTCCATTTCTTAACCTGCATTAACTCGGAGCGGGTGTGCGACGTATACTGAGTTGCGGGATGGCGGCTTTCCTGGCGGCGCAGTCGCTCTCGGCGCAGGAAGCGCCCGCCCCGGAAGAGCCTGACTTCTTCTTCCTCACCGGCGGGCCCTATACCCAGCTCAAGAACTCCTTCCAGATCATCTGGGCCAACCAGGCGTTTCGCGACCGCAGCGGCGCCCCCCTGTCGGTCGAGCAGAGAGATTTCATCGGTGCCGGCCGCTTCGAGTGGGGTTTCACGGACCGCCTCGAGTTCGACCTTGAGTTTGGCTATCTGCGCCTGCGCGAGCGCACCGCGGGCGTCTCCACGGTGTCCGCCCGGGGGGCCGACGATACGATGCTGGGTGTGCGGTATCGTTTGCTGCGCGAAGACACTGACCCCTTCACGCTGACCCTCGGCCCGCAGTTCATCCTTCCCAGCGCCAGCCGCGCGCAAGGTCTGGGCACGGGCGAAGCCAGCTACGCTGCCGACATCACCGTAGCGCGCGACTTCGGCGGACCGGTGTTCACGGCAGCCTCCGTCAACCTGAGTTTCACCCCCTCGGTGCCTGACCCCACACCGGGCTCCACCCGTCGCTTCGACCTCTCCGCTGTGGAGTGGGGCCTGGCGTTCGGCCTCCGGCCGCTCGAACGGAGCACGGCCGCCGGTAGCCACCACGACATCCACCTTTATGTCGAACTCGGCGGCAGCCGCCGCGACGAGGTCGATGCAAGCGGCCGGAGCCGAAGCACTGAGGTTCTGCTCGCTCCGGGGCTCCGCTATGGCTTCCTCACTGCGGGCAAAGTTTTGACCGAGGTCGGTCTCGCCATTCCTGTGGGTTTGACCGGGGCCGCGCCGGACTGGGGCGTGATTCTCCAGCTCCAGTTCGAATACCCGTTCTAGACCCCCCTGAGGTCTTGACGCGTGCGCGCCGGCTGTGGTAGCTTTTGATATTAACTATAGTTAATATGCGAACCCTGTCATGGGCTCGAGGTGAAGGAAGCCGATGAAACGCCTTCTCTGGTTCGGACTCATTGTCCTGCTGGGGGCTCTGAGCTACGTACTGATTACCAGCGAGAGTCCGGTCCAGGCGGGGCCAGAGGAGTCTTCGACCGCCGCCGCTACTCTTCGCGGGCACGCCCGCCACCTGCCGCCGAGCAAGGGAAGCGGTAGCTATCAGTACGCCTATCCCGGTCAACGGCGTTTTGATCCCAGCCAGGTGCACAACCCGGTTCCGCCGCCTCCGGGCCGCAGTGCAAGCGGTGTGCGGGAATACGAGCTGGTGATTGAAGAGGACGTACCCCACGAGGTGGCTCCCGGGGTGGTGATCCCCGCCTGGGCGTTCAACGGCACCGTGCCGGGACCCGTGCTGCGGGCGACGGAAGACGAGTTAGTCCGAGTGACGCTTGTGAACAAGGGCCAGTTGCCCCACACGATTCACTTCCACGGCATCCACCCCGCCACGATGGACGGGGTATTCGAGCTCGTGCCACCGGGAGAGAGCTTCACCTATGAGTTTGTCGCCCGGCCCTACGGCGTCTTCCCCTACCACTGCCACTCCATGCCCACCTCGCAACACATCCACAACGGCCTCTACGGCATGATGATCGTGGATCCCAAGGCGGGCCGCCCGCCAATGCGAGAGCTCGCCTTCGTGATGAGCGCCTTCGACCTGGACCGCGATGGCGAGGCCGACTTCTACGCCTGGAACGGCCGCGCCTTCCAGTATGCCGACAATCCCATTGAGCTCCGTGTAGGCGAGCCGGTGCGGATGTACGTGGTCAATATGTTCGAGGAAGCAATGGTGCCGCACCTGCACGGCAACATGTTCCACCTCTATCCC
>JACQTG010000191.1 GCA_016210895.1 Acidobacteriota bacterium | reverse complement strand
GCGGCAGGCCGACGGAACGCACCGAGCGCACAGTGTGGGCAGCGGCAGCATCGAGCGGGGTGCCAGCGGCGAGGTTGGCACCGACGGAGACCTGGAACTCGCGGTTGTAGCGCTGGAGGAACGACGGCCCCATACCACGCTCAATCGTGGCCACACTCTCCAGACGCGCCTGGCCGACTTTGGCCGAGGGCACCATCAGGCGCGCGAGCACATCGGGGTTGTCCCGCTGCTCGGGCAGCAACTGCATCGTCACCGGGTACTGCTCGGAGCCTTCCTTGTAGGTCGAGATTTCATCCTGCCCGGAAAACATCAGCCGCACGGTGGAGGAGATGTCGGCCATGCGCACGCCCAGGTCGGCGGCGCGCTGCCGGTCGACTTTCACCTGGAGCTCGGGCGTGTTCAAGTTGAGCGTCGGGTTGACGTCCACCAAGCCGGGGAACGCCTGCATCTTCTCCGCCACCTGCTTGGAAATCTCCACCAGCCGCTCCACGTCCGGCCCGCGAATCACCGCCCGTACAGGAAACCACATCTCCCCGCCCAGGGTCGAGGGGAGGCGAATGTTGTAGGTGACGTTGTGATAGCTCGCCAGAATATTCCGCACGGTGTCGGCGACTTCCTCGTGCGAGCGCTTGCGTTCCGACGGCTCCACCAAGCGGATGTAGAGATGCCCGTGGTGCGAGGTGCTGTGGGTGTAAGGCTGGACGAAGTCGACCTCGGACAGGGCCTCGATCTTCTGCACCATGTCCATCATGGTGGCGCGGGTGCGGTCGAGCGCCGTGCCCTCGGGGAGGTTGATGGAGCCGTTCAACTCGCTCTGGTCGTCCGGTGGAATCCAGTCGCGCCCCACCAGGCGATAGAAGAGAAAGGTCGAGGAGAAGGTGACGACGCAGATGAGGATGATGGCGCGGCGGTGGTCGAGCGCCCAGGCGAGTGAACGCAGGTAGAAACTCTCCAGGAACTGGGAGAATTTCGACTCGCGCGAGCGCGCGTGCCCCGCATTCGCGCGCACCTGGAGGAAGCGCGAACTCAGCATCGGCGTGAGCGTAAAGCTCACCAGCAGCGACACGAGAATCGCCATCGCCATCGTCCAGCCAAACTCGTTCACGTAGCGCCGGGCGTAGCCGCTCATGAAGGCGATGGGGAGGAAGATGATGACCAGCGAGAGTGTGGTGGCCATCACCGCCAGGCCGATTTCGCGTGTGGCTTCGACCGCCGCCCGCTTCCGATCCATTTTCTTCTCTTCCAGGAAGCGGAAGATGTTTTCGAGGACGATGATGGCGTCGTCAATGACGATGCCGACGGCCAGGGTGAGCGCCAGCAAGGTCATGTTGTTGAGGGTGAAGTCCATGTAGCGCATCAGGGTAAAGGTGGCGACGATCGAGGTCGGAATGGCCAGGCCCGCAATCACCACCGCCCGCCAGTTGCGGATGAACAAGAACACCACCAGGCTCGCCAGCAGGCTGCCGAGCACCAGGTGTTCGAGAAGCGAATGGACGGAGGCCCGGATGAAGACCGAAGTATCCTGCACCAGCCGGAGCGCGACGCTGGGCGGCAATTCGGGTTTCAACTCCTCCAGGCGTTCCTTGACCCGGTCGGCGACCCGCACCGTGTTGCTGCCGGATTGTCGCCGCACCTCGACCCCCACCACGTCTTCGCCGCCCAGCATGGACCAACTGCGCAGTTCCTCGGCGCCATCTTCCACCTGGGCGACATCCCGCAGCCGGATCGGCGAGCCGCCGCGATTGGCCACGATGATGTCCGCGAACTGCTGGGCGGAGGTGACCCGGCCGAGGGTGCGCACACCCAGCTCCTGCTCGCCCCGAATCAAGTGTCCTCCGGGGGCTTCGATGTTCTCGCTCTGGACGGCTCGCCGCACATCGAGGACGGTCAGGTTGTGGGCCGTCAGGCGCTCGGCATCGAGCAGGATGCGAATCTGGCGCCCCTGATCGCCGGTCAGGGTCACTTCGCCCACTCCCTCCACGGTTTGCAGGGCGCGGCGGACGATCTTGTCGGCGATCTCGGTCAACTCCCGCCGACTCAGGGGGCCGGTGACGAGCACCGTGAGGATGGGGTCGGAGTCGGGGTCGGCCTTGCGGATAACCGGGGGAAGCACCCCCGGCGGCAAGCGGCTCATCGCTCCGGCCACCTTCTCGCGGACGTCCTGCGCCGCTCCTTCGATGTCGCGTTCCAGCACGAAGGTGGCAATGATGCGGGCGCTGCCTTCGAAGCACCAGACGTTCAGCTCGTCCAGACCGCTGACCGTGGAGATGGCGTCCTCGAGGGGCAGGACGACGCTGCTGATCATCTCCTCGGGGCTGGCCCCGGGAAGGGTCACTTGAACGTAGACGGTGGCCGGATCGGCGCGGGGGAAAAGGTCGACCCCCAGGTCGCGGTAGGAGAAGATTCCCAGGGTCACCAGGAAGGCGATGAGCATAACCGCGAACACCGGGCGCGCGACGCAGACTTGGGCAATGCGCATCGTCGCCCCTGGTTATTGACTGGGAGGCGGGCCGGCGTCCACGGCCTCGATCAAGGCCCCATCGTACAGGGCTGTCGGAGTGCTGGGCACTGCCACCCGCTCCCCTGCGGCGAGGCCGGTGACCACCTCCACCCGGCCGGACTCAATGCTTCCCACCTTGATTTCGCGTTCTTGAACCCGCGTGCCCTCCACCACGAAGACCTTGTAGGTGCCATGGCGGTAGTTCACCCCGGCCTCGGGCACCGTCAGGATGGGTTCCTCCAATTTGGTGGGGAGGGAGGCCTGCACGAAGAACCCCGGCTTGAGTCGTCCCTCGGGGTTGACCAGCACCGCTTCCACTTCGAACGTTCGCGTCTCGGGCGAGACGGCTGGATTGAGGCGAGCCAGCCGGGCGCGGAAGACTTCGTGGGGATAGGCTTCCACTTTGATGGCTACCGGGCTCCCCCGCGTCAGAGCCCCTGCCCACTTTTCCGGGACGTTCAGCCGGGCCCGCAACTGGTCGGTGCGCACCAGGACCGCTACGGGACTCTGCACGCGCAGGTATTCCCCGGGGCTCACCCGCCGCTCCTTGATGGCTCCGCCGAAGGGAGCCCGGATGGTGGCATCGGCCAACTTCTTCTCCGCCAGCTTCCGGGCTGCCTCGCTCGACAGCAGTTGAGCCTTGAGTTGCTCCACTTCCTGCAACGCCTCCTCGTAGGAGGCGCGCCCGCTCTTGAAACGAGCGGCCGCCTCGTCCAGTTGGGCCTTGGAGATCAGCTGACTGGCAAAGAGTTCTTCCGCCCGGCGGTGTTTTTGCTCGGCGTCAAGAAGATTGGCCGCCGCCCTTTCCACGAACGGCACCTGAGTGGGGTCGTGCGGCACGGAATCGTTGGGCCCCAAACCCAGGCGGGCCCGAACTTGGGCGACGGCGGCACGCTGGCGCTCCACTTCATATTGCAGCTCGACCGTCGACAACGCCACCAGCGCCGCACCCTCCTCCACCCTATCGCCGACCTCAACCAGAACGCGTTCCACGCGGCCTTCTACCTCGGCGCTGATGGTGGTTTCCTCCAGGGCGTGCAACGAACCGACCGCTTCCACCTGCCGACGCACCAGCTGTTTCTCGACCGGGTGAATCGTTACGCGGATCGGAGTGTCAGCGTCGCCTCGGGCGCCGGCTCCGGAAGAGCGCGAGCAACCCGTCCCACTGGCCACCAGGGCAGCGACCATCAAGGCCATCCCGGCTCGTGGCGGCTTCATTGGAACTGAGAACATGACAGGCCAACCCAAACGGTTAGACGGAATCGGCGGAAGCTCCGTTGCAGGAGATTACAACCGGGCCGGTTCGCTTCCCTCATCTCCTCCCAGAATGAGCAAGCATGGCCCGCAGAAGACTAGCACTGGGGAGAGAAACAGTAAAGCGACGGCCGTTGCGGTACTGCCTCCCGGCGGGCGAGAGGCTCGTTCTCCTTTGGTTGACAAGCAGCGCGGAGTGGCGTACTTTTGCGGCCGAGTTGGAGTGGGACCGGGGCTTTGGGAGGGCCACAGGGGTTCCGGTTAGTCGGCCCGAAGGGTGAGCCCCTAGTGTGAAGCACCCGCCACCAGTCAGGTGAGCAGGGGTCCACGCATATGAGGAATCACTCGGCAATTGCCTGGGGCGCGCTGGTGTTGCTGCTGGCGGTGCCGGCCGCCCACGCCCAACAGACGGCTCAAGCCGGCGTCATCACGGCGCTCAAGCCGCGCAACTTCATCGGCCGCGGCCAGCAACCTCCCCAGGAGGCTGCCCGGGGCGATCAAATCCTCTGGGAGGACATCATCCAGACCGAGCGGGGCGGGCGCGTCCGCATCGGCCTGCTCGATGGCTCCATTCTGAACATCGGGTCCGAGGCTCGCGTCCAAATCCTCCGCCACGACGCCGCCACCCAGCAGTCGGAAGTCCTCCTCAACTTCGGCAAGATGCGCGCCCTGGTCAGAGAGCTAGGCCGGCCCGACAGCAAGTTCGAAGTCCGCACCAACACCGCGGTGGCCGGGGTCATCGGCACCGACGAGTTCATCGATGCCAGCAATCCCGCCTACACCTGCGCCCTCTCCTTGGGCGGCGTCATCTTCCTGCGCTCCGACGACCTCTCCATTCCCGGCATCGAGGTTCTCTACCCGGGCGAGAAGAGCTGCGTCGAGGAGGGCCAGCCCCCCGAACCCAAGCGGCCCGCCACCGACGAAGAACTCCAGGACGCCCTGCATTCGACGGCACCAACCGAAATTTCCCTGCAGCCGGCCGTGGCCTTTCCCGGCACTACGGTGAGCGCCGAGCTGACCGGCCAGAATCTGCTCCCCCTGGAATCCCTCACCGTCAGCGGCGAAGGCGTCAACGCCACCCCGCTGCTCGACGAAGCCACCCCCACCCGCATCCCCCTGCGCATTGAGGTCTCCCCGGACGCTCCGCCCGGCCTCCGCCTCATCACCCTGCGCACTCCGGCCGGGGAAGAGACCGTGGACTTCGTCGTCCTCCCCCCGCCGGGAGTCGGACTGGCGCTTGAACTCAGCCCCCTCACCACCCCCGACACCCCCTTCGTCCTTCTGCGCCCAGGGCCGCAGGGTCCGTTCCAGATCACACCCCAGTTCGAAGGGCCCTCGCCCGGGCCGGTCACCTTTACCCTGGTCGGCCTGCCTCCGGGCATCAGCCATCGCTTCAGCGCCCCTCAGGCGCTCCCCGGGCAAACCATACAGCTTTATTTTGAACTCACCGGGGATGTGTCGCCGGGGGACTACGTCGCCGCCCTGGGGGCCAGAGCGGGCCTGTTTGCGGCCGCGGCCGCCATCTACCTTCGTGTTCCGCCCCCGGCCGGCACACCGGTCATCGAGGTCGAGGTCGAACACTACCCCAGCCCCGAGCAGCCGCCCGAGATTCTCACTGGGACCGAGTTCCGGGTCTGGCTGGGAGCCCGGCTGGTCTTCGACGCCTCCCCCAGCTCGGTGCCGGGCGGCGAGCTGACCGGCTTCAACTGGCAAGTCTTGAACACCCCCGTGGGCGCCACGGGGCCGCGCTTCGAGCTCGACACCTGGCAGTTGACCCCCGGCACCTACCGCATCCTCCTCCAGGCGACGAGCAACTTCGGCAACACCGCCCAGCAGGAGTTCCGCCTCGCCGTCCTTGCCCTCCCCAATCCCGACGAAGTTCCTTACGGCCTGGGCCGGGGCATCGAGACCCTGCAAGTCAACGAGTACATGAAGTGGTTCCACCTGGTTCTCTTCCGGGATTACCCGGGGTTGGAGGAAAGGACCCGGAACTCCTTCCAGCAACTAAGCGCTGCCCGCGTTTATGTGCGCCTCGACAACCGCCAGCGGTCCGGCTATGACGCCTTCTACCAGGTTACCTTCGAGATCGAGTTCAGCACCCGGGACAATCCCGAGCAGTCCCAGCGCCGCCGCGAGTCGGTGACCCTGCGCTTGCTCTTCCTCCCCGGGGAAGGCGTCTGGAGAATCGTCGACTTTGCCGTCACGGTCAGCGAGATTCCCGGCGAGCTCATCCTGGCCACGCTGGAGCTGACCACCGACCCGCCCACCAGCGAGACCACTCCCCTCGAACTCGCTCTCGGCGAGACCACCGAGCTGCACTTGACCGTCTCGAGCGACACCGTCGCCGGGTTGGTCAACCTGACCGCCGCGGCCCCCCCCGGCCTGACCGTCGGCTTCGGCGCCTCTCAGGTAGCGGTGAATAGCACCACCGACGTATTCCTCACCGCGAGCCCCGACGCCGCTGCGGGCCTTAACCAGGTCCTGATTACCGGCCAGACTTCGTCGGTGGGCGGCTCTGTCCCCATCTTTCTGAACATCACCGCCCGCCCCGCCGTAGCCATACTCAACGTCAACCCCACCAGCGTTGACTTCGGCGACGTCCCGGTCGGCTCCCCGACCGAGCAAATCGTTACCGTCACGAACACGGGCAACGCCGACCTCATCCTCACCGACGCCGCCATCTCCGGCAGCAGGGCCTTCAGCCTGCCCCTCGACCCCGAGATCACCCCGCCGGTCACGCTGCCGCCCGGAGGCTCGATCGAGCTCGACGTCCACTTCCTCCCCACCGCCCCGGGAGTTGTGACCGGCACGCTCACCATTGTGAGCAGTAACGCCGGCTCGGCCCAGGTCGCCCTCGCCGGCACCGGGATTCAACCCCAGCCCAGCATCACGGGCATAAGTTCCGCTGGGCCGATTATCGCAGGGGCCCAGGTGACTATCGAGGGCACAGGCTTCAGCCCCGTGCTCAGCGAAAACGTCATTCGCCTGACCGATATCCGCGGCAACCAGGTCGAGGTCACCCCGGTGTCCGCCGGGAGCTTGATCTTCCTCATGTCCGGGGGCCTCGTGGCCGGGGACTTCTCGCTCCAGGTGCAGGTGGGCTCGCTACTCAGCAACACTTTTCCGGGGCAACTCTTCCCCCATCTCGTGAACCTCAGCCCCACCAGTGGCCCCCCCGGCACCCTCGTCACCATCAACGGCACCTCGTTCGACCCCACCCCGGGGGCCATCGAGGTCGCCTTCTTTCCCGCAACCCCTGAAACCGGGTTCCGCCTGACACCGCTCAGTGTCACCAACACCAGTCTTCAGTTCGAAGTGCCCGCGAGCGCCACTCTGGTCCCGCACTCGCTCGATATCGACGTCAACGGCCTGAACAGCAACTCCCTGGGCTTTGAGGTCGTCTCGGCGGGAGTGCCGGAAATCAGCGTCAATCCCGCTAGCCTCGATTTCGGCAGCGTGGTGGTGGGGACGATCAGCTCGCCCCTGGCGGTGACCGTCACGAACCCCGGCACGGCCGATTTGATTCTCGATAGCCTTCAGGTGGCCCCCAGCCCGCCGTTTGCCAAGATCCCCCAGTCTTTCCCCATCACCGTTCCGCCGGGCGGCTCGCACGTCTTCGACTTCACTTTCGGGCCCCTAGGCACCGGCCTCCAGACCGGCACCGTAACCTTCTCGAGCAACGCCGGCTCCGCCACCGTGGCTTTGAGCGGCACCGGGATCTCCGCGGCGGGCCCCATCCTGAGCGTCAGTCCCCTCTCGGTTGACTTTGGCGATGTCGTGGTGGGAACCACGAGCTCCCCCGTCAGCGTCACCGTCATGAATGCCGGCAGCGCGAATTTGACCGTGAACTCAGTCTTCTTCACCGGCAGCTCCGCCTTCGCCTTGTCCGCCCCCTTGCCCTCGTTTCCCACTGTGCTCCCGCCGGGGGGCTCCTTCAACGTAGGCCACACCTTTTCCCCTTCGACGACAGGCCTCGCCACCGGCACCATGACGGTCTCCTCCGATGCCGGCACCGTGGACGTCCCCTTCAGCGGCAACGGCATCAGTGCTGGGGTCCCGGCCATCAGCGCCAGCCCCACCAGCATCAACTTTGGCGACGTGGCCGTGGGGTCAAGCAGCACCGTGAGCGTCACCATTAGCAATGTGGGCAGCGCCGACCTCTTCATCACCAACATCGACTTCACTTCCCCTTCCCCCGCCATGATTGGCTTCTTTTACACTTCTTCGAGCAGAACTTTCACGCTCACGCCGGGCCAGAACGTGACCGTGAATGTTGCCTTTCAACCTCCCAGCGTGGGGCCCGCCTCCGATCAGTTGCAGATCGACAGCAACGCCCCCTCCTCGCCGACGTTCGTCCCCCTGAGCGGCAACGGGGTGGCGGCCGTGCCGCAGATCAGCGTCAGCCCCACCAGCCTCGACTTCGGGGACGTGGTCGTGGGGTCAAGCAGCCTGCTGGGTTTCACGATTTCGAACGTAGGCACCGCCGACCTCGTCCTCGGTGATGTTTCTTTGAGCTGCTGTATCTTTGTGCTGGGTGGCCTCAACGTCACCACCCTTGTGCCCGGTCAGAGCGATGACCTCACGGTTTCTTTCTCCCCTCCCTCGGTGGGCTCATTCACGGACGCGATCAGCATCGACAGCAACGACCCTGCGACCCCCATCGTTACCGTGCCCGTGAGCGGCAACGGGGTGGCGGCCGGGCCGCAGATCAGCGTCAGCCCCACCAGCCTCGACTTCGGCAGCGTGTTCGTGGGCTCGACCAGCACCCTAAGCGTCAGCATTTCGAACGTGGGCACGGCCGACCTCATCATCACCAACATCGACACGCCCTGCGGCGCACTGGGAACTCCCTTCGAGTGCGGTTTCGCGCTCGATACCTCCGCGTTCGCCTGCCCAGACTTTACTTGCCCGCACACACTGGCTC
>JACQTG010000170.1 GCA_016210895.1 Acidobacteriota bacterium | reverse complement strand
GTTACCCTGCCTATCTGGCTCAATGTCGGCTTCGCCTGGATGCAAGGCTTCGCCATTCCCTGGTGGACGGTTCTGGGCGAGCTGGCCAAGGCCGTGGCTCAAATGGCGGTTCTCCTGCTGGTCTACTTTGCCATTTGTCACGGGCTCGCCCGCGTGTTGTTTGGCGGCCGGGGAAGCTATCTGGGTATCTTGCGGGCGATGCTGTTGGGTTCGCTCGTGCTCTGGGTGACAGTGATACCGGTCGTGGGCGAACTGCTCGCACGGCTCTGGTGGGGCATCGCCATCCTGATGTGGGTGTTCGAGGAGGTGGACGGGATCGAGCGGCTGCAAGCCCTGGCCATCACCGTCGGCATCCCCGTGGGAGTCATGGTCGTTGGCTTCATCGTCAGGGCGTTCACCTCCTAGACAGTGAGAGTCTGAGCTTCCGGCGGGATGAAAGGCGAAGGGCACAAGTTCCAGGGAATGCTATAATCGGCGTTGCCGCTGGGGCGGGGTGCGTCTGGTAGCACGTCGGACTGTTAATCCGAAAGGTCCAGGTTCGAATCCTGGCGCCCCAGCCACTTCCTTTGTTTCGTCTCCGGTGCTGGCCTTGTAGGGTGTGCACCAGACATTACTCGTGGCGAATCGCCTGGCCGGGCTTGACGCCTTCGACGAGCTTTCCCTGGTCGACCACGACCACCCCATTGACGAGGACGTAGTGGATGCCGGCGGAGTACTGGGCGGGATTCTCGAAGGTGGCGCGGTCAATGATGGTGTCCGGGTCGAAGAGGGTTAAGTCCGCGTCGGCGCCCACCTGGACGCGGCCTTTGCGCTTCATCGCCGGAGCGGCACGCTCCAGGCGCTGCGCCGGAAGCAGCGTGATCCTGCGAATGCCTTCGAGCCACGGCACCGCCTGCTTTTCGCGCACGTAGCGGCCGAGAAAGCGCGCGAAGGTGCCCGCGCCGCGCGGATGGCCTTTGCCGCGTTGGATGGTGCCGTCGCTCGCCACCATGACGTGGGGGTTGCGATAGGCAGCGAGGACCTCTTCCTCGGGGATGAAGTGGGTGATGACCTGCGCGCCCTGCTGGCGGTACTTCTCGAAGGTTTCTTTCGTCAGTCGCTCGCCGGTTTCGACGAGCTGGATGTCGCTGTAGGTGATGCCGCCGAAGCGCTCTTCCCAGCCGGGATCATAGAGCGCCGAAGCCAGGTTGGTGGAGTTGGCGAGGTAAGGATAGACGTCGGCGGTGACGTCGATGCCGTGGCGGCGTGCGCCGTCAATCATCTTCAGCGCCACCTCCATCGAGCCGACGGCGGAAGAGGCCAGATGCACGACTTGCGCGGAGGCGCCGGTGACCGCAGCGGCGGTGATGACCTCCTGGAGGGCCGCGACAATCGTTTCCGGGAAAACGGAGCCTTTGTAGCGCACGTGCAGATGGCAGGGAACGCCATGCGCGGCGGCGACCTCGAACAGTGCCAGCACTTCCTCGTAGCTCGCTCCCGGAACGTAGTTGACGCCGAAGCCGATGCCCACCGCGCCCTCGCGGATGGCCTGGGCCGCGAGCTGCTTCATCGCGTCCACTTGCTCGGGCGTGGCGGGTTTATAGCGCTCGGTGGCGCCGACCGCCTCGCGCAGCGAGCCGTGGCCGACGGTGGTGCCGTAGTGGACGTAGCTGCCGGCGGCGAAGCTCGAGAAATAGCGCGGAAGGTCGACCGGGCCGCCGTGCATGTTCAAGACGGTGGTCACACCGTCCATCGCCTTGTAGCGCTGGCCCTCTTCCGTCGGGCTCAGGCGTGCCAGCAGGTCAATGAAGCCCGGTGCAACGATGAGCCCCCGGGCGTCAATCTCCCGCTGGCCGGTGTAGCCGTCTGCCTCGGCACCCAGGGCGACAATCCGACCCTTGTTTACGGCCACGGTCAGCACGGCATCGGTTTGAGGTTCGGGATCAAGTACGCGCCCGTTGCGGATGACCACGTCAACGACTTGGCTGCCCTCTTCCCCCCTCGAAGTGGCGGGGGCAAAGCCAACGGCGTACACACACACGGCCAGGCACGCGAGCCAGAACGCTCTCTTGTTCATTGGCAGCCTCCACGCGGGGCTCTTATTGTAAGATGTCGCGCGCGGGTGCACCAAGGGAGGATAGGATGCTCAAGGAGGGCGAGAGAGCCCCGGACTTTCGCCTGCCAACGGATGACGGCTCAAGCGTCAGCTTGCGCGACTTCCGTGGCAAGGCGGTTGTTCTTTACTTTTTCCCCAAGGCCCTGACCCCGGGTTGAACCACCGAGGCGCACGAGTTTCGTGACGCCAAGGCCAAGTTCGACGCGCGCAACGCCGCCATTCTCGGCTGCTCCGCCGACAAGCCCGAAACCCTGGCCAAGTTCAAGCGCAAGCACAAGCTGAACTTCACCTTGCTCTCGGACGGTGAGAAGACCATGCTCAAGGCCTACGGTGTCTGGCAGCAGAAGAAGTTTCTGGGGAAAAAGTACATGGGGATCGTGCGCAGCACCTACCTGATTGGGCCCGATGGCACGATCCAGAAGGTTTTCCCCAGTGTTCGGCCAGGCCAGCACGCCGAGGAAGTCCTGGCAGCGCTGCGCTGAACCGGCAGCCCTACTTCACTTCCACCACCAGCGGGCGGTCGAGCTTGACGGCAATCTCCGAGCCCTGGGCCAGCTCGACATCTTTGCCGCGGGTCAGCAACACGATGGCTGCGCCCGCACCGGCGCCGGTGGCCGCACCCGTACCCGCGCCTTTCTTGCCCCCGGCAATAGCACCGATAACCGCACCGATGCCGCCGGCCGCCCCGATCGTGACTGCGTCGCGCTTCTTGCTGCCCTCGCCTTCGATCTGGCCTTCCTCACCAACGGTTTCTTTTTCACCTTGATCCAGTTGAGCCAGTGAAGCGGCGAGATCATAGGTGCGGCCGCCAGGGAGCTCGACCTCGATGAACTCCAAGCCCAGTTCTGCGCGGCCTTTGACGCGCCCGGCGCGCTGGACATGGGCGACGCGTCCACGAACCAGGCTGCCTTCGGGAATGGCAGCGATATCGCCCACCTGCACGGGCTGTTTGACCGTGGCGGTGAAGGCATCGTCGGGCTGGGCGGTTTTAGTACTTAAGGCGGTGTTCAGCACAAGTAGCAGTTCTGTCCCTTGAGGAACGCTCACCTGACGCGTACGAGCAGCACGAGATGGTTCCGTCCGGGGAGCTGGAGTCGGCTCGGGTGGCGGTGGTGTGTAGGGAGCCGAAGCCGGAGCTGGCTGCGATGCAGGACGCGGTGAAGAGGGCTGGGTTGCGGGTCGCGAACGCGGCCGCGCAGCCGGACGAGCGGGTTCAGGCGCAGGCTCCGGGGCCGGCGGCGGAGCGACTTCCGGCGCCGGCGGCGCGGCTGCGGGTGCCGGGGCCAGCTCGGCGACCTCAGGGGCTTTGCGCGACGCCTTCCAGAAATGGGACGCGGCAAAGCCCACCGCAAAGACGACGATAAACAACAGAATCAGACGTACGGTTTTGTTCATTGAACCTTCCCTCGTTACCCAATCTTGCTTGTCAATCCCTTTCGGGCGTGCTAGCGGAGCGTTACCGGTTCGCTCAGGCGAAACAGCACCACGGTTTCCGGCGGGTAGACGACGTCCCGCTTGCCGGTGAGCGCCGCGGCGGCCGTACCGGCGCCCGCACCGATGGCCGCACCGATGCCCGCACCCTTGCCGCCGCCGGTGGCGCCGCCGATGGCGGCGCCGGCGCCGGCTCCGCCACCGATGAGAACGACGTCCCGCGTGGCCTTGCTGCCTTCTTTTTGTCCGGCGGTGCTGGTGGAAATCGTGTAGCTCTTCCCACCCACTTCGAGCGCGGTCACAGTTACCCAGAGCTCGGCGCGCTGCTTGAGTCGGCCGGACTTCACCGCCTTGTCGACTTTGCCCTGGACCTTGGCGTATTTCGGGACGACTTGTTTGCCGTTCAGGACGATCGGCTCGTCCAGTGTGCCGCTGAACGTATCGCCGGTTTGGTTATCGTCCGAACTGAGCCGGTCGAGCAGAGAAACGCGCAACTCTGTGCCGGCCGGCAGCGTCACGGGCGCGGGCTTGGGGGTGGTTCTGGCTGCCCGTTGCGTGGCCTGTGGTTGCTCGGTTCCGGATTCCTGGGTGGCTTGCTGGCAGGCGAGCAGTCCCAGGCCAGCTACTAGGGCCACGAATACGACCAGTGATTTCGTTCGCATCGGTGGGGTCTCCTCTGTGCTACCTGATGTCATTATGGGCAAGCTTAGCACGCTCCGCTGACAGACGACAGACCGAATGCGTCATCTTTCCCAGATTCGCTCTCCGGGCGCGGGGTTGCCTCGATAGGAGTCACGGATCAGAGGTGGAAAGTGAAGCCGGTTGGCAACTCTTCAACCAGCAGGTTGTCGATCAGCCGCGTGCCGCCGATCCAGACCGCCAGGGCAATCAGTGCCCGACCTTCCACGCGTGGTTTAGGCGTGAACGGCTCGGGATCGACGACTTCGACATAGTCAATGCGAGCGCGCGGCTCACGGGCAATGAGCTGGCGCATTGCATCCAGGAGCCGTTCAGATGTGCGCTCACCGGCTCGGATGAGGTCGCGGGCATGGCAGAGGCTTTGGTAGAGGATACAGGCGGCGGCACGCTCTTCTGGGTTGAGATAAGCGTTGCGGGAGCTCATGGCCAAGCCGTCGGGCTCGCGCACGATGGGGCAGACAACGATTTCCACCGGCAGGTTGAGGTCGCGCACGAGCTGCCGCACCACGGCGCACTGCTGCGCATCCTTCCGGCCGAAGTAGGCGCGCTGCGGCGCAACCATCTGCAGCAGCTTGGCCACGACTGTCGTGACGCCGCGGAAGTGCCCCGGCCGGGACTCGCCTTCAAGGGGCGCGCTCACCCGCTCGACTGTGACGTAGGTTTGAAAATCGGGTGGATAGATTTCTTCCACCGGAGGAGCAAACAGGATGTCCACGCCGGCCTCGCGGAGCAGTCGCGTATCGCGGTCGAAGTCGCGAGGGTATTGCTGGTAGTCCTCCTGCGGGCCAAACTGTGTGGGGTTGACAAAGATGGAGACGACCGTAACCTGGGTTTCCTGCTTGGCGCGCCGCACGAGCGAGAGGTGACCTTCGTGCAGCGCGCCCATCGTGGGCACGAAGCCAATGCGCTGGCCCACGCCGCGCACGCCCACCGCGGCGGTCTGCATCTCCGCCATGCGTGTCAGCGTCTTCATGCACCCAGACCGGAATCGTAGGCCACGAGCAGGTCAACCGCCGGAGGTTGTGCCCCCAGTTGTCGGAGCAAGGTGGTTACCTGACCGCGGTGATAGGTCTGGTGATTGACGAGGTGGAGGAGGGTTTGCCAGCGGGGATAGGTCCACTGTTCGCCCTTCAGGTTCACGTAGCTGAGCGGTTGGGCCAATTCCGCTTCCTTTAGATTCGCAAGATAGGCGTGCACCTCGCGCTCCACGGCGCTCCACCGCTCGCGGAGTGCTGCCAGCGCAGGAAAGTTCTCAGCGTCGAACTCCCGGACATCGGCCTGGGTGGGCGAGCGGCCGCGCCAGCGCTCCAGCCATATCCATTCGCAGACGAGCAAGTGGGCGAGCGTGTCGCGGAGGGAAGAAAAACTGTTGCCCAGGGGTTGCCGAAACTGCTCCTGGCTGAGCGTGGCGCAGGCTTCGAGTTGGCGGTCGCGCGCCCAGTAGTTGTAGTCGAAGAGTTCCCGCAGGGTTGCCACGGGAAACATGGCGGTCTCCTTTCGTCCTAGCCGGATGTTCGTGCGAGCCAATGCTGGTGTACGTCCGGCGGCAGATGGTAGGCCTCCGCCTCAGCAGGGAAGCGCCCGGCCGCGACATCCGAGCAGAAAGAGCGCACGGCACTCGTGATGGTGGTTTTGAGGTCGGCGTAGCGGCGGACAAACTTCGGCTCCACGCCAAAGCTCAATCCCAGCAGGTCGTGGAAGACGAGCACTTGGCCGTCGCAGCCCGGCCCGGCTCCGATGCCGATGGTGGGAATCTTCACCTCCCGCGTAATCCACTCGGCGACCTCGAGCGGGATGCCTTCGAGCACAAGGGAGAAGGCGCCGGCGGCTTCGAGCGCTCGGGCGTCGCGGAGCAGGGCTTCGGCGGCGGCCAGCGTCTTGCCCTGCACCTTGAAACCACCGAAGGCGTGGACCGACTGCGGGGTCAGCCCGATGTGGCCCATCACGGGGATTTCCACCTCGCGCAGCCGCAGCACCAGCTCGAGGCGCTTCTCACCGCCTTCAATCTTGACCGCCTCGGCTCCCGCCTCCTTGACGAAGCGGATGGCGTTCGAGACGGCGGCATCGACGCCGAGGTGGAAGCTGCCGAAGGGCATATCGGCAATCAGGAGCGCGCGCCGCACAGCGCGGCGGACAGCGCATGTGTGGTGGAGCATTTCCTCAAGCGTCACCGGGAGCGTGTTCTCGTAGCCGAGCACGACCATGCCGAGCGAGTCGCCGACGAGAATCATATCTACGCCGGCTTCGTCCACGAGACGCGCCGTGGGATAGTCGTAGGCCGTCAGGCAGGTGATTTTTTCGCCGCGGGCTTTCTTTTCCAGGATCGCCGGTACGGTGACTCGCATCTCCCGTCCGGCCCGTTCGGGCAGGTGGGGACTCATTGTAGCCTCCGAGTACGACCCCCTTGGGGTGTCGTCTCTGCGCCTATTAGAGTACAACTCAGCGAGTTTGGCAACAGGCTTCGACAGGTTGGCGCTACGAAGAAGAAAGTCGGCCGGGCGCGTCGGTTGACGACGAATGGCTTGGAGCAGTAGGCTTCGCGCAACCCGAAGCACGTTCGGGGCGGGAGGAGTCGCGATGAATGCAAGGAAGTTTCTCGATACCTATGCCAAAGCATGGGAGACGCGGGACGCCGAGCTGGCAGCATCGCTGTTTTGCGACCATGCCACGTACCACGAAGACCCCTTCGGCGAGCCGCTGGTGGGCCGCGAGGCCATCCGCACCTACTGGCAAAACGCCACCAGCACGCAGAAAGACATTGACTTTCTCGTGCGGGAGCCAGTGGTGCGGGGAAATGTTCTCATCGCCGAGTGGGGCTGCCGCTATACGCACATTCCCACCGGCAAGCGCCGTGACTTGCGTGGGGTGCTGATCGCGGAATTCAAGGGGGAACGGGTGGAAGCGTTTCGCGAGTACTGGCACCGGCGCGAAGCTTCCTGAAAGAACAACGTGAAAGTGCACTACCTTCTTCTTGCTCTCACGCACCCGCTTACGATGGGCCGCGCTCTCGGGCAAGCTCTCCGGGATCGCTAAGAATTTCCC
>JACQTG010000169.1 GCA_016210895.1 Acidobacteriota bacterium | reverse complement strand
TGCTGCGCGAGTTCGGCTACGGCAAAGGGTATGAGTACGCGCACGACTACGCAGAGAAAACCACCTCGATGGCCTGCCTACCCGAGGCCCTGCGCAACCGCCGCTACTACCTGCCTACCGACCAGGGCTACGAGCGCACCCTCAAAGACCGCCTGCTCGACTTGTTCAAGCGGCGGGAGAAATCATGAGCCGGGGGAACCTGGCGCGGCTGACCTGGGCTATGAACCTGGCCCTGCTTTTCCCTGGGCTCGCCGCCGCCCAGGCAGCGCTCCGTGCCGAGCACGTGCTCACGCTTCCCACCGACAATCCCGTTGCTACGGCGGCTCTCTCTGCCGACGGTCGTTTGGCCTATGCCATCCGCAAAGGTATCGAGTTGGGCGAACGCCTGGTGGTCAGCGCCGAGGTCCACGTGCAGTCGCTCGACGGCAAGAACAAGAAGCGGTTGTTACGGCCGGAACGTTTCCGCGACCCCTCCGACCCGCGCCGCCCACTCTCGGTGTCCATCGAGCGAATTGCGTGGTCGCCTGACGGTTCGCAGCTCGCGGTGGAAATCAGAGCCCACGAAGCCCCTCCGGCTGTCTTTTTCTTTAAGAGCGGCGGCGGCGAAGTCAAACTTCCTGGGGGAGGAAACGTTGTGCTGGGCTATGGAGCCGCTTGGCTTTCCGACGGCGCTTCCCTGGCCACCCTGGTCGAAGCCGTCCCCCCGCGCCTGCTCCACCGCGTCCGCCTAGTGCGGATGGAAGCCGGGCGGACGATACCACTCTTCCGCGAACGAACCGTTGCCGCCGTCGCCTGGCTGCCGGGAACCATGCTGGCTGCACTGGTGGAGCGCGACAAACAGTTCGCTGAGCCTCCCCGCCTCCTCCTGGGCGATGCCGCCTCAGGCGAAGTGCGCGACCTGGGCCCCGAGCCCGACTACCTGGGCGGCCTCGGCGCCACGCCCGATGGCCAGCGCTTCTCCTACTTTGCGGGACAAAGTACACTGCGCGTGCGCACCCGCGCAGGTGAAGTTGCGGCCGAACTTACCCTGCCCTTCTCGCGCTACGAATGGCTGCAGACGGGAGCACTGCTCTTCCTCGAACCCGAAATGCCGGGCCTCGCCACTGGTTGGCTCTCTGTTTGGGACCCGAGAACACAAGCTACCGAACGCCTTCTGGCGGATGAGCTGATTGCGGAATTCTGGCTCTCCCCCGATTGCCGCTCCGTGGCCGTCCTGACTGCCGACGAAGTGCTCAAGGTATACCGCTTAGTGCCGGCAAATCCTTGAGCTGAGTCACCGGCCTATCCGCCGGGCGTGTTCCTTCAGCATGCAGCGGTCCATCACCACTGCCAGCCCGGCCTGGCGCGCCCGCTCCGCCGCGGCCGGATGCACTACCCCTTCTTGCATCCACACCGCCTTGGCCCCCACGCGGATCGCGCTCTCCACGATCTCCGGCAGGTACTCCGAGCGGCGAAACACCTCCACCACATCGATTTTCTCTAACACGTCTTCCAGGCGCGCATAGGCGCGCTCACCCAACACCTCGCTTTCGCGCGGATTCACGGGGATGATGCGGTAGCCGACCGATTGAAGGTAGCTGGCTACGCCGTGGCTCGGCCGATGGGGCTTCGAGGAAAGACCAACCACGGCGATTGTCTTAGCCGTGCGCAAGAGGGTGTCGATCGCGTCGGACATCAAGCAGGCTGGCCCCGCACAAGTTCGCTGCGGGGCTGGCGGGTAGTCACGAGTTTCTTCAGGGCTTCAAGCACGCGCCGGTTTTCTTCCTCGGTCCCGACGGTGACCCGCAGGGCCCGCGGCAATCCCATAAACCCGAGCGGTCGCACGATGACACCCATTCGGAGCAGCGCCTTGAAGTCTTGTTCCGCGTCGTTGCCAGTTTCGAGGAAAAAGAAGTTGGCGTGGGAGGGCACGTAGGTCAGCCCCAGGCGTGGAATCTCGCGGGCAAACAATTCCAGCCCGCGCCGGTTCGACTCCACCGAGCGGCGAACGTGTTCTTCGTCGTCCAGTGCCGCCAGCGCCGCCACCTGAGCCAGCCGCGAAACGTTGAAGGGCGAGCGAATCTTGTCGAGCGCCGCAATCAACTCCGGATGACCCATCCCGTAGCCGACGCGCAAGCCGGCCAGCCCGTACACCTTGGAAAAGGTGCGCAACACGAGTACGTTCCGCTGCTGGCGCACATAGTCCAGGGAATGACTGTAGTCCGGCTCGTCCACGTAGTCGCAGTAGGCCTCGTCGAGCAGGAGCACGGCGCTGTCCGGCAGCCGCGCCAGCAAACGATCCACTTCCGTCGTCCTCACCAGCGTCCCCGTGGGGTTGTTGGGGTTGGCGATGTAGACGAGCCGCGTACGCTCTGTCAGCCGACTCGCCAGCGCCTCCAGGTCAAACCCCCACGCCTTCATCGGCGCTTCCACCAGCCGCGCCCCTACGGCTTGCACCGACTGGGCAAACACCAGGAACGAATACTGAGAAGTGAGCCCCTCAAGCCCCGGGCCCAGCAGCAACCGTGTCGTCAACTGAATCAGCTCCGTGCTGCCACCACCGAGCGTGATTTGCTCCATCGAAACAGCAAGGCGCTCCGCGAGCCGCTGCCGCAGGTAGTAGCCCGCCGCATCCGGATAGCGGTGCGACTCGGTCAGGGCCGCGCGCATCGCCTCCACCGCCTTGGGCGACGGCCCGAGCGGGTTCTCGTTCGACGCCAGCTTGATCGCCTCCAATCCCAGCTCGCGCTCGACTTCTTCGATCGGTTTGCCGGGAATGTAGGGACGCAGGCTGGCAAGTTGTGGAGGAATGAGGTCTGCGCGGAGCTTCTTGGCGCTCATCGAATGGGCCTCACGCGGAGGCGGCTCGGCTCCTGGCTCTCGTTCTTGCTCGCACTTCTTGCACTAGGTCCTGTCGCTCAAATTCGCTCAGGGAGCGATGCATCCCCACCGGAAGCTCGCCCAACTGCAACCTGCCCAGGGCAACACGTTTGAGTTTCTCCACCGGATGCCGCAACCGGAACAGCCACGCCCGCAACCAGTCCTGCTGCGGAGCGCGCAGTTCGGCTTCATACCACGGATTCGCCCCGCCCTTCACCAGTTTCCACGAGAATCCTTGCTCGCCGCGCCGCTGGGCGACGCGCGCAAGTGTCACTTTTTCTTCCTCGCTCAGGCGTCCCTTCACTTTCAGCCGAAAGGTCTGCGGCAGGTGCGCCCGCAGCACCCCATCGGCCAACTCCCCATCGGTCGTAAGCAGCAACAGGCCTTCGGCCTCATAC
>JACQTG010000166.1 GCA_016210895.1 Acidobacteriota bacterium | reverse complement strand
GGGCCACGCTGACGATCGACTCCACGCCCGGCAGTGGCTCGACCCTGCGGGTAGACATCCCGCTGAGCTGACGATGGCCAAAGCACGTTCCTCCATTCGAGTGCTGATTGCGGACGACCACACCATCTTCCGCGAAGGCTTGCGCAAGCTGCTGGAAGCGGAAGACGACATCACGGTTGTGGGCGAGGCCCGCACGGGCATCGAATGCGTGGAGCTCTGGCAGAAGGTCAAGCCGGATGTGATTGTCCTCGACTTGCGCATGCCGGAAAAAGACGGGCTGGAGGTTTTGTCCGAGCTGGCCGGCCCGAACGCCTCCGCCAAGGTGGTGGTGCTGACGGCTTCGGAGGACGAGCGGGACTTTGTCGAGGCGGTGCGCCGGGGCGCGCGGGGCATTATTCTCAAGCAGGCCCCGAGCGAGTTGCTGGTGGAGGGTATCCGCAAGGTGCAGCGGGGCGAGGTGTGGATTGACCAGCGGGTCACGGCCGGGGTGATGAAAGCCATGGCCGAAGGCCCGGGCAGCCTTTCCGGCCGGGACAAGCCCTTGCTCAGCGACCGCGAACGCGAGGTCGTCCAGCTCGTTGCCCAGGGCCTCCGCAACAAGGAAATTGCCGAGAAACTGTTCATCAGCGAGCAGACGGTCAAGAACCACTTGCACAACATCTTCGACAAGCTCGGAGTCTCTGACCGCCTGGAGCTTGCCCTCTACGCCCTCCACCATCACCTCATCCGGACCGAGTAGGACTTTTGGCGTAGTACTTTAGTACCAGCCAGAATGTAGCTTCCGGGCTATTGTTCCCCCTCCGACCCTCCCCCTACACTGCGCTTGACAATTGAACGACCCCAAACCCCAACGTGGGATGATGCAGATGGAACGACGCGCTAGCCAACGGTTTCCGCTCCGACTCCAAGCCGCCTGGCGGCAACAGCTAGCTGCTGCGGCCGCGGTCGAATCCGGGGAAACAGTGAATTTGAGCTCCAGCGGTGTGTTGTTGCTCGCCCGCGAGCGGTCGCTGGCAGCGGGCCAGTGCGTCGAGATTTTCGTGTGGCTACCGGTTGCGGACGGCGAGACCGCTTGTTTGTCTGGCTCGGGCCGCGTAGTGCGCGTGGAAGCGCAATCGCGCGATCGGCAAGGCGTGGCCGTGGCCTTGCAGCGATTGGACTGGTGTCGGCCCGAGGACGACCCCTCGGCGACCTAGCCACGAAAGTGTCTTGCCCACAGGCGATGGAGGTGGGTAGGAACGGGTCGGGGACCGGGTACGCCCTCCCCCGGAAATATCCCCGACCCGTTTTACTTTTGTGCGATTGTCAGTCTCGGACGGATTTGAGTATGATGCGCCCGCGTCGCCGCCGCTCCAACTTGAGACCCACATGGACCCAGAAGACCTATCGCCTGCACCACATCTCTTGAGCGGGATTGAAACGGAGCACACCCAGGGAGCCGACCGGCGGGCATGGAAGCGGGTGTCGCTGGTCACGCAAATCCGCACCGTAGTGGGCGGCCGCACGCTGGTGGGCTATTCGAAGAACATCAGTGCCGGCGGAATCTTCATCGAGAGCGAGACCCTAGCCGAGAAGGGAACTGAGCTCGTCTTGCGGTTCAAGCTCAAGCCGGAGGGTGAGATTCTTGAGGCGCGTGCGGTGGTCGCCTACTGTGTTGCGGACGTGGGGATGGGGTTGCGTTTTGTAGAGCTCCCCGCAAACTTGCGCCAGCAGATCGAGGTCTTCGTCAGCGAAACGGAAGCCTAGTCCTCGGGCGCGGGGGAGGACTCCGGGGGCGCGGTGTGTCGCGGCCGCAACTGCCGCGGTGCGCGGGAGCTGGTACGGTAAGGGCGAAAGCGCGCCAGAGCGTTACGGTGCAAATGCAAGTGGTCGCCACGCGCGAACCACACCACCAGGTTGCCGCCTTCGCCATCCAGCCGGAAGCGCAAGGCCCGCCGCCCGAGCGTCATCTGCTTGATTTCCTCGACAAAGCCCTGGTCGTCGCCGTGGCTTTCGCCGCAACTCTCGCAGCAGCATTCCAGGCGGTCACCGCTGTCGAAGACGAGATAGAGGCGGTGGCCGGAGCGACGCACGCGCTCAATTCGCATGGGAGCGACGAAGCGGTTCAAGTACTCCAGCGCGCACAGCCGCTCGTCGGCACGGCGCAGCAGTGGCAGGCCATGTTCGCAGTGTTGGGGTTGGGCGGGTCTTGGCGCACGTGGCTCGCTCATACTTGGTGGATGTTGAGTCAGGCGAAAGGGTTTTTCCCTGGGCTCCTTCACAGCCACAGAATAGTACCGAGGACATCGAGCCGGCGCAAGAGAGTGCACGCGCAGCGAGGAGAACGACAACTCGACAGGGCGGGTGGCTCGGACTATGATGGGCGCGCACATTGGACGCGAAAGCGGAGGTAGGAGGATGGCAAGGAGAAAAGGGAGCAAGCTGGAGAAAGTAGCGGAGGCCATCGGCCGCACTGTCGGGCGAGCCGAGCGCACGGCGCGGCGTGCACGGAAGCGCGCGGCCAAAGCGCGCAAGCGCATTCGTCGCGCCACCCGGCGAGCGCGTCGCGCAGTGCGGCGGCGCGTCCGCCGATAAGAGGTAAAGGAAGAGCGTCCCTTTTTCCCAGCCTTCGCGGAAAAGGCCCATCAGTCGAGGACGACTCCTAAGGGGAAAGGGCCGAAGAACCTGTCAGTCCTCCGGCCCTGTAAGAGTGTCCTTTCTAGAAGATCAGCTTCAAACCGAACTGAATCAGGCGCTGGAAGGGTGCATTACCGAGCCCGCCGCTGAAGCTCGTTTCCTGTAGGAAGCTCGGGGCACCCGGGGTCACATAGCCGGTGTTGGTGGTGGCGGCGGCATAGGTGCCAAAGACGCTGCCATTGCCGACGATGGGTGAGGGATGATTGAACGCATTGATGAGTTGGGCGGTGAAGAGCAAGACTCGTTCTTCCCGGCCAGGCCAGAACTGGGTTCGCTTGGAGAACTCTAGATTCCAGTTGTTGATGCCGGGGGAGATGAAGGTGTTGCGGCCCAGGTTCGTCTCCATGAGCAGGCGCCCGCGCACGTACTGGGCATTCGCGTCGTTGGCTACATAGCCTACGATCTGGCTTGATAGGCTGCAGCCGAAGCTGACTGCAGAACCATCCCAGCACACGGTGGTGGAATCGGTGCCGGTGTTGAGAGTCCCGGCCGGGTTGAAGTAGACGCCGTCGCCGGCGGTGTCGAAGTCGCCATTGACGTCGCGGAGCGAAAGGATGCTGACGGGCTGTCCGCTTTCGGCGATGTAGCTGCCGCTGACCTGCCAGCCTTCGAGCAGGCGGCGCAGGCCGACGTTGTCACCCTTGTAGCTGGGCAGGTCATAGACCCACGAGATGACGAACTTGTGCTGGCGCTGGAGGGCGGAGAGGCCACGGTTGGCCTCGAGATCGAAATGTTCCTTGGGCCGGCGCGGGTTGAGGAAGCTGGTGAACAGCTCGTTCTCGCCCACGTCAATTGTCTTACTCCAGGTGTAGCTGGACTTCAGCAACAAGCCCTGGGCGAAGCGGCGCTCCACCTTGACGGAACCCCCGTGATAGCTCGACCGACCGACGGGGGCAAAGGCGGTGACCGCGCCCCCAAAACCAAACGGGTCAAGCAGGCCACAGCGGTCGAACCCACAGACCGGACCCGTCTGCGCCAAGAGACTGGCCAGCGTGGGTTGCCCGGTGAAGTCGGTCGCTGAGGCTGCCGTCTGGGTCATGAACACCGGCAGGCGACCTACGATGGGAATCCCAGCGTTGAAGCGAACCTGCATGGGCAGGTTGATGGCGTGGGTTCCGACGTAGCGGGCCTCCACCGACCAATCCTTGAACAATTCTCGCTGCAAGGCGAGCGACCAAGTGTAGGTCTCCGGCATGCGGTCATCGTAGACGTAGCCTCCGGTGAACAGGCGGGCCAGGGCTTGGCCGGCCGCGCCCGCGGGGAAGGGCGGGAGAACCGGCGGAAAGGCGCCGGCTTCAAGGAAACCGATGTTGGAGTAGCGGATGGTTGAGAGCGGTTGCGCGCACCAACTAGGGGGCGAAACGGCACAGGCTCCGGTTTCATCGATTTCGGACTGCAATTGCGGAGGCAGCTGCAACAGCGGTAGGTTGCCGAAGATGACGTCATAGCCAATGCTGGCACCCCCGCGCAGAGCCGTCTTGCCATCACCGAAGATGTCCCAGGCGAAGCCAACGCGCGGGGCCCAGTTGTTCTTGTCCGAACGGGGCTTGCGGAAGATGAGCTGGTCGTTCAGGTAGGTTCTGAGCAGGTTCTGGTGAATCGGGTTCAGGCTGGCGAAGACCGGGTCGCTGGAAAAGGAGGAGACATTGGCAATTGCGTTCAAGTCCTGGAAGGCGGAGTCGCGGGCGGGCTCGGTGAACTCGTAGCGGAGGCCGAGGTCAAGCGTCAGGCGCCGGCTGACTTTCCACGTATCTTGGATGAACCAGTAGAAGGCGGTGCGGTCCTGGGCAAAGAAGCCGTTGCCCACCCCGCGCAGGGCCACACCGACGGGGAAAGTGTCGCGCACGAATGCATCCAGGTCGCTCTCCGAGACGCCAGCCACAGGGACGTAGAGATACTCCCCGCGCGCTCGGGGCAGAAAGTCGGAGAAACTGATCAAGACCCGGACGTCGGCGCCCGCCTTGAAGGCATGAGCGCCGCGGATCCAACTGATCTGGTCGACGATGTTCCAGTTGCTGTCGCCGCCGCTCTGGGGGAAGTTGCTGGAGGGGCCGATAAACAAGCTCATGTCGTTCAGCTCATAGTTGGCGAACACGTCGGTGCCAGCCGGGGCGGTGAGCGGGGGCACGGGATAGTCGGCTCGCGTCCACAGGTAGCCGACACGAAACTCGTTGACCACGCTGGGATTGACGGCAAAGACGTTGCTGTAGGTGGCGCGGCGCGTATCGAACATGATCGAGCTGTTGAACGCCGGCACCGGCAGGTCGCCTGCCGACGGCGCACGCTCGCGGCTGTATTGGAAGCGAGTGCTATGGCGGAAGCGCGCCGTGACCACGTCACTCGTAACCAGGAAGATATGCTCCCGGTCGAAGTTGGGCGTGGAGGCAGAGAACTGCCCCAGCCCGATCGTGACCGGAGCGGCGAAGGGGTAGCACAAGCTTTCAGGCCCCAACGGCGGCAAGCTCTCGTCGCAAACGCTAGTGGTGGCGGTTTGGGTAGCTGCGGTGGGCACGTAACTGGAAAAGATCTCGACAATGTTCGGGCTGACGCCGCTGGCGGGATTCGCCGCCAAACTCTGCAAGGTGCTCATTCCGCCCTGGGTGGGGACGAAGATGACAGCGCCGGGCGTAGCGGCCAGGTTGAGGTCGCGGTACTCGTAAGCTCCGAAGGCGAACCATTTATCTTTCATGATTGGGCCGCCGAACTGCCCGCCAAAGCGGTTCCAATCGTAGCGGGGCTTTTTCTCGCCCGGCGGCGTAACCGCTCGCGTGAGGTGATCGAGAGAGTTGCGGTCGCGATTCTGGTTGTACCACCAGGCGCGGCCATGGAGTTCATTGGTGCCGCTGCGGGTGGTGACGATGAACTGGCCGGCGGTAGAGTGGCCGTATTCGGCCGTAAACTGGTTCGTCAGCAAGGTGAATTCTTCTACGGAATCCGCGATGACACTGGTGATGGGCCCGGTGACGCTGACATCGTTGTTGTCGAGGCCGTCCACAATGAAGTTATTCTGCCGGGGACGGTTACCGCCGATGGCGCCCCCGGTGCCAGCCACACCACCCGGCTGGGTGGTTGTGTTCGGGGCGACCACGGCCAAGTTGAGCGGGCTGCCGGTGAGCGAGCCCGCGTTGGCCAGGACTCCGGTCAATTCCTCTTTGAACGTAGCACCCACTAGAACTGAGCTGGTGGTTTGCACGAGCTCCGCTCCGGCCGTCACTTCCACGATTTCGCCCGCAGCGCCGAGCTCCAGCGTGACGATGACCTCAGAGATACGGTTGGCAAAAACTTCCACCCCACGCCGCACCACCTTGCGGAAGCCGGGCATTTCGACCGTGAAGGTGTATTTCCCCGGCAGCAAATTGGCAAAGAAGAAAACGCCGACCTCCGTAGTCTTGGCCTCACGGGTCATTCCCGTGGCCTCGCTAGTGAGGGTGACCTTGGCCCCGGGAACGACAGCTTCGGTAGGGTCTTTGACCTCACCACGTAGGTCGCCGTCAATTCGTTGGGCATTGGCGGAAATGGCGACGGTCAAGGATAGACAAAGCGCAAACAGAAAAAGCCGACTGGTGTGGCCCCTCATGGTCTTATTCCCCCAGGAAAACGATTACCGACTCCGCACCCGCCGGCTCCGTGTGGCGCACGTGATTTGCCAAGGACGAGAAGAAACGCGTCAATTCCACAATAGCGACAAGAGCCACAAAACAAAGAAGTAAGCAGCGCGTACTGGGCTGGACAGCCAGCAGCACACCTCTCGGCGCTCCTCCACCAATTGGCACCGGACACTTTGTCACATTCCCGGTGGTTGTCCGGCCGGCCGAGGACAAGATTTACGGCTTGCTCAGGGGCCCTCAGAGCCTTTGTACGCGCCTGCGGACGAGTCAAGTGGGTGGACTCCACTCTCCCAGAGAAATCTGAGGAAGCGTTGCAGGAGAGCCAACGAACCGTTTCGACGTTGATGAGGAAACTTCCGGGACGGTCTACCGGTGTCGAAATGACCAAGACTGGACCATGGAGTTTGTCAGCGAGGGCGGCACCGGGCTGGCCGGCTACGAGCCAGAAAACCTGGTTCTAAGCAAGAAAGTCTCCTACGCGGAACTCATTCACGTCCGGAGGGCTTTTCGCCAGCTGTCTCACCTCGGCCGGGTGAGGGAGCGGATGAAGTCGGCGCAGTCCGGGTAGTGGTGAATCAGTGCGCCACGGTCGCCGGCGAGAAAATCGTCGGGGTCGAAGCCGGGCGCCATCGTCGTTCCCAGCAGCGCAAGGCGGCCGCCCGGCAACAGGCGTGAGCCCTGCCAGACATCCCGGGGAACGACGAACTGTACCTGCTGGCCATTGAGCACGTCACTGCCGAGCACAACTCGCTGGCTGCGTCCGTCGGGATGGAGCAAGAGCATTTGCACTGGATCGCCGAGGTAGAAGTGATACATCTCATCCGTCGGCAGGCGGTGCAGCGCCGAGAAGGAATCGGGGTCAGAAGTCAGCAGGTAGTAAATGGCCGTGCAGAAGGCTTTCTCCGAGCGGTACCGGGCTGGCAGCCCCTGCCGGGGAATTGCCTCGGCCGAACGGTAGCTCTGGCGGAAATAGCCGCCTTCGACCGGCAGCAGTTCGAGATGTAGATATTTGATTAGCTGTTCCGGCGTCACCATCAGCGTTAGACCTCCGCCTTCCTCGCGGTTCAGTACACGTTGCAGGTGAGCACGCCGCCGTCCACCACTAGGTTCGCGCCGGTGATCCAGCGCGCCGCGGGCGAGGCGAGAAACAAACAGGCGTCGGCCACGTCGTCGGGCTGGCCGAGCCGCCCGAGCGGCACGACTTTGCGGTAGCGTGCCACGCCGTCGGGCCAGGCCTGCTCGATTCCTTCGCGCCAGATGACGCCCGGCGAAACCGCGTTGACGCGGATGCCTTCGCGCCCCAGCTCCTGCGCCGCCGTGCGCGTGTGCATGACGACGGCGGCCTTGGCCACGTTGTAGTGCGCGTGGCCGAAGCCTGGCTGCGCCGCCGCGATGGAGGCGACGTTGACGATAGCGCCCCCGCGGCGCTGTGCGACCATCTGCCGCGCCGCCGCCTGCGTGGCTACCTGCACGCTGCGCAAGTTGGACTCGATGACACGATCCCACTCCTCGTCGCTCATGTCGATCAGGGGGGAGACCGGATAGAGTCCGGCATTGTTGATGAGGACGTCCAGACCGCCCAAGGTTTCCGCCGCGCGCGCCACCAAGGTTTCGGCTTCCGTTTTGCGGCTGATATCGGCCTGCACGGCGATAGCCCGACCGCCGCGGGCTTCGATGGCTTTGACCACGGCGCGGGCACCGGCTTCACTCGTCCGGTAATTCACTGCCACCACCGCGCCCGCTTCGGCAAAGCGCGTGGCGATGCCGGTGCCAAGCCCGCTCCCCGCTCCGGTCACAATCACCACTTTGCCGCGAAAATCGAGTAGCTCGGATACCGCCGGAACGCTCATGGCACTCTCCTTCGTCGCGGCTCCCATCCTATCCCGACGCCGGTTTTCTTGGAACTAGCTCTGTTCACTGGGAGGTTTTTCCGCACCCGCAAGCTTGTCCAGCTCTGGTGGCAGTTCCCACGCTACCTCTAGGTGGGGCCGATGTCAGAGGGAAGGAGTCACCAAATTGGAATGAATTTTATTCCCAAAGTTCCCAACTTCGGGATGGGGGAGGAAGCGCAGGATGGTAAGGGGTCACGTGGTCAAATAGGTTGCTGGTCGGGGCGAGAGGATTCGAACCTCCGACCTCCTGCGCCCAAGGCAGGCGCGCTACCAGACTGCGCTACGCCCCGCAGCCGAGAATTCTATCACGGCCCGCTAGACCTATACAGCGGCTTTCACCCGCTGCCAGGGCTGGCGGCCAACGAGCTCATGCCTCTAGCGGCGCTTCTTGCGCGTGGATTTGGGTCCCGGGCGCGATTTGGCGGCCCGGCCCGCCGCGGCGGCATCCAGCCGAAACACCCGCAGCACAGCGAGGCGGGCATTCTGCTTGATCTGGATGCGGGCGCTGGTGACGTTGAGCACGGTGTGGACGGGATTGACCGGACCGCGGAGGAAGTTGGCCGGATGGGAGGCGCCGGCGCGTAGCAGCCGTTCGTGCGGCTCGAGCAGGGCGATTTCATTCTCGGCCAAGTCGACCGCCTCGTTGAACTCTACCAGATAGGCGCCGTGGGGAAGCTCCCACCACTGGTAGCGATCCTGGGAGTGCTTCTGATGGGTCCGCAGCTCCTGGCGCAGTGCCGGAGCGTACTCGCTGCCGCCAAAATCCACCTCGCCCGTAGGATTGAGCCCGTAGATAGTGCGTGCGGTCAGGTCAACGTGGTAGGCATGGACTTGATGCTTGTCGCTGATAAGATTTTTCACGCGCTCAACCGCGAGCCTTCCCGGCAGCAACTGCATCGATTCCTCCTGCCTGCAGATCTCAGAGGGGGCAGTTGCGCCACTATAGCGCGTCCGCGAGCAGGCGTCCAAAGAAAAGCTAAACGGTTTTGTCTTTCGAATAGCAGAGGTCTTCGAGCGAGCATTCGAGGCAGCGCGGCTTGCGCGCCTGGCAGACCAGTCGGCCGTGCCAGATCAGTTGGTGCGAGAAGACAATCCATTTTTCCTGGGGGATGATTCTCATTAAGTCCTGCTCGATTTTCTTCGGGTCTTTTTCCCGCGTCAGATCGAGGCGATGAGCGAGGCGGTCAACGTGGGTGTCGACGACAATGCCGCTGGCGATGCCGTAGGCGGTGCCGAGCACGACGTTGGCGGTTTTGCGGGCCACGCCGGGCAACGTCAGCAGCTCCTCCATCGTCCGCGGCACGCGCCCGCCGAATTCCTCCATGATTCTCTTGCAGGCGCCGATGATGGACTTGGTCTTGTTGCGGAAGAAGCCGGTGGGGCGGATTTCCGGCTCGAGCTCGGCGGGATTGGCATAGGCGAAGTCTTTCGCCGTCCGGTATTTCTTGAAGAGCGTGCGCGTCACCTGGTTGACGCGCTCGTCGGTGCACTGGGCAGAAAGAATGGTGGAGACGAGCAGTTGCACGGGATTTGCGTGCTGCAGCGCGCAGGTAGCCGCGGGATAGGCTCTGTCTAGGCGCTCGAGAATTTTCTTCACCCGAGTCTTCGGGGGCAGCCTGCGCGCATGGGCGACGCGGCGGAAGGTGAACTTGATCGGGAAGCTCGGGTGGCGCGCCGCTTCCGGCATAGTTGGTTTCAGCCACCGAGGAGGTTCAGGACATCGTCCAGGGAGCCGTGGACGCAGGTGAAGATGGGGGTATCGCGCAGGGTGAAGCGGCTGGACTCGGTCTCGCGCAGCTCCATCACTAGGTCGAGGAAGTCGGCGGGGTGGTCGGTTTCGAAAGCGACCACGAATTCCTGGTCATCGAGCCCGAAGGAGTAGGTGGTGTTGAGCTTGACGCGCGGATACTTGTGCCCAGCGCGGATGTGCTCGTTCATGATCTCCTGGCGGGCGGGCAGCGCCATCCGGTACCACTCGCGCGTCTTCACGAAGGGATAGACGAAGAGATACTTGTGCTGGCCGGGCACAATGCGGGCGCGCGTGTCGGTCTGGCCTTCGTGCACGTGCTCCTTTACGTAGAGGGAGCGCTTGCTCATGGCCAGAAACGAGTGCGGGGTCGTCAGGTAATGCCCGAGACCCGTGGCCAGCAGCCGCGCCGTCATCTCCTGCAGCGGCTCGAGCTCGTAGGAAATACGCCAGAGCATGAAGTCGCAGTCGCTGCGCGTGCCCATGGTGGAGTAGCTGAAGATGAGCATCTTCTGCGCGTATTCTTCCGCAACGCGGCAGAAGTCGTGCTTACCCTGCTGGCGCTCGCGTTCGGGCAGACGCCGCCAGGCCGGATCCACCCGGTAGAAGGCGAAGTTGACGTACTGGCGGCGCTCGTTTTGAGCTTCTGTGGCCACAGGACCTTTGCTTTGCTGGTGCGGCGAAGACTATAGCAAAGGAGGCAGAAGAAGCAAAGGAGACAGACGAATTCCCTCAGCGGCTAGAGCGCTGTAGCGGCGAGGAATGCACAGGTCAAGGGCTGAACACCTGTTAGCGCAGGTATTCCTCGCCGCTACTTGACTCGATGGCTTGCGTCCGGCGCTTCGCGCAGGAAGGCAGCGAGCTTGTGAAAGGCTCTGGCGCGGTGGCTGTGGCGGTTCTTTTCCTCGAGCGGGAGCTCGGCCATCGTGCGGTTGAGGAGAGGGAAGAAAAAGAGGGGATCGTAGCCGAAGCCGGCCGCGCCTCGTGGTCCGGTCAGAATTCGACCTTCGCAGGCGTCGGAGAAGAGGCCGTGTACCTGGCCGCGGCGCGCCAAGACCAGGACGCAAATGTAGCGCGCTGTGCGCTTGTCTTGCGGCACGTTGCTGAGGGCGGCGAGCAAGGCACGGTTGTTGTCGTCGTCGGTGGCGCTCGGGCCAGCGTAGCGGGCTGACCGCGGGCCAGGCGCGCCGCTGAGCGCGTCCACGACAAGACCGGAGTCATCGGCAAGAACGAATTCGTCGGAGAAGCGGTTGTAGTGGAGCGCTTTTTCCAGGGCGTTCAAGGCAAAACTGTGCTCGTCTTCGGGCGCGGGAGGTAGCTTGGGGTAGTCGGGCAGCGGCTCAAGCGGGATGCCTTCGCTCGCCGCCAGGGCGGCGAACTCGCGCAGCTTACCCGGGTTAGACGAAGCCAGGTACAGCGTCTTCGGCAGAGTCATCGGCCCAGTAAGACCGTGACATTGTGGCTGTCAAAGTTGGCGGTGATAAGATCGAGCTTACCGTCGCGGTTGAGATCGGCCGTCGCGAGCCGCCACGGGCCACGGCCCACTGCATAGGGTGAGCCGGGCGCGGCCCGGAATCCGCCGCGGCCGTCGCCCAGAAATACGACTACATTGTTTCCGCTCGTGCCCGTGGCGAGGTCGGGGTGGCCATCGCGATTGTAGTCGGCTAGAAGGACCTGCCCGCCGCGGTAGCCAATGTCGAGGGGTGAGGCAGGCGCCGGAGCGAATCTGGCCGTCCCATCCCCGAGCAGGATGGT
>JACQTG010000175.1 GCA_016210895.1 Acidobacteriota bacterium | reverse complement strand
GAGGTGACCCCAGCCGGCACCCGTCGCCTGGAGATCACAGCGCCCGACATCACCCGGGCCTTGCGCCTGGCGCGGGAACTTCCCGCCATTCGCAGCGCCACCGTCTTCGGGCAGTCGATCCACGCCGTGGTAGAGGAGTCCATCCGGACGGAGGAGTTGGAAGCGCAGCTTGCTCGTCAGGGCGTGGTGGTGTTGGACATCCGTCCCTTGGCGCCTAGCCTGGAAGATGTGTTCGTGGAGTTGACCCGATTGCGGCAGCCGGAAGTGGAGGTTGCTCATGACTAGCGCGTTTCGGGGGCTGGGGGCGGTGCTCTACAAAGAGGCCCTGCACATCCGTCGGGATTCGATGGCGCTGCTCTTTGCCCTCATCATCCCGATTATTCAAATGATCATCCTGGGGTTTGGCATCGACACCAACATCCGCCAGGTGAAGACGGTGGTCTACGACCAGGACGGGAGGCAGGAGAGCCGCGAGCTCGTCAACCGCCTGCGCAATTCCGATACCTTCCGGGTTGTGGCCTACCTTCACAGCGATCAGGAGCTGAACGACGCCATCATCGGCGGGCAGGCCAAAGTGGGAGTGAAGATTCCAGTGGATTATTCCGACCAGCTTCTGGATCGGGGCACGGCCCACGTGCTGGTGCTGATCGACGGCTCGGATTCCTCGGTGGCCGGACAGGCCCTGAACGTCTCGACGGCCATTGGGCTGGATGAGTCGCTGCGGCGGGTCTTGGGAGAACGGGAGGCCTTTCCGGTGCAGATGCGGCCGAAGCTGCTCTTCAACCCCGACTCCCGCTCGCCCAACTTTTTCCTCCCGGGCCTGACCGCCGTGCTGCTGTTGAACGTGACCACCTTTTTGACCGCCTTTTCCATCGTGCGGGAGCGGGAGAAGGGCACACTGGAGCAACTCTTTGTCACCCCGGTGCGTCCCCTGGGGCTGTTGCTGGGGAAGATCCTGCCCTACTTGGGGATTGGGTTTTTTGAACTCTGCGCCATTCTGTTTTTCATGCGGTTTGTCTTCCTGGTGCCCATCCACGGGCACACACTCTTGCTGTTGGTGTTGTCGCTGCCGTATTTGTTTGTGGCCCTTTCCCTCGGCATGCTTATCTCCAGCAAGGCCCAGTCGCAGTCGGAAGCCATGCAGCTGGCCTTCCTGAACATTCTGCCGACCATCTTCTTTTCCGGCTACATCTTCCCCCGCGAGACCATGCCGTTGCCGTTCTACGTGCTGAGCTTTTTCGTGCCGGCCACCTATTTCATCAACATCACTCGCGGCGTTATCCTGCGCGGGGCGGGGGTTGTGCACCTGTGGCTGGACGGGCTGGTGTTGCTCGGGATGGGGCTGGGGCTGCTGCTGCTGGCGGCCAAGCGTTTCCAGAAAAAAGTGATTGCCGTCTAGGCCCGCCCGTCCAAGAGCCTTTGGTAGAACTCCTCATAACGAGGAATGACGAGGGTGGAGCAGAAGCGGGCCTGGGCGCTTTCCCGGGCCCGCTGGCCCATCTCCCGGGCGCGTTCCGGCTGGCGGAGCAGCTCCAGGGCGCAGCGGGTCATGGCCTCCACGTCGCGGGCGGCGACCAGGCAGCCGTCGTGCCCGGAGCGGATGAGCTCCCGCAGGCCGCCGACGTCGCTGGCAATCACCGGGACTTCGCAGGCCATGGCTTCCAGGGCGGCCAGGCCAAACGACTCCAGGTCGCTCGGCAGCAGGAACAAATCGCACACCCCCAGGATGTGGTGGACGGCGTTCTGCTTGCCCAGGAAGAGGACGTCGTGGCTGACGCCCTTCTGTCGGGCCAGGTACTCGGCGTTGGCGCGCTCGGGGCCGTCGCCGATCAAGAGCAGCCGGGCGGGCAGTTCCCGGCGTACCCGGGCGAAGACTTCGATCACATCCGGGATGCGCTTCACTGGCCGGAAGTTGGAGAGGTGGCCGATGAGGAATTCGCCCCCGGGAGCGAACTCCCGGCGGGCGCCGTCCCTGGCGCGCTGGTAGCGGTCGCAGTTGACGAAGTTGGAAATCACCTCGATGGGCCGGGTGATGCTGAACTCCCGTCGAGTGACCTCCCGAAGGTAATCCGACACGGCCGTAACTCCGTCCGACTGCTCGATGGCGAAGCGGGTGATGGGCAGGAAGGAGCGGTCCTGGCCGACCAGGGTGATGTCGGTGCCGTGGAGAGTGGTGACCACGGGCAGGCGGCGCGGGGCCAGCATGGCCTGGGCCAGGTAGGCGCTCACCGAGTGGGGGATGGCGTAGTGGACGTGGAGCAGGTCGAGGCCGTAGTGCTCGGCCACTTCGGCCATCTTGGTGGCCAGGGCCAGGGCATAGGGGGGGTGATCGAAGAGAGGGTAGTCGAGCACCTCGACCTCGTGGAAGCTGATGCGGCGGGCGATTTCCGGTGCGTCGTCCATCTCGGCCAGGCGGAAGGGCAAGGCGTAGCTGATGAAGTGGATTTCGTGGCCGCGGGCGGCGAGTTCCAGGCCGAGCTCGGTCGCGACTACTCCGCTGCCGCCGTAGGTGGGATAGCAGGTGATGCCGATTTTCATCGCGGCCACTCTAGCAGAGGGCTTTTCTGGCCCGCAAGGGTACGTAGACTTAGACGCGCCAGCGTGCTAGATTGCTTCGCTTTTCTTCTCGGGGTCGCCGATGAAGCTCGAGGGGAAGACCGCCATCATCACCGGAGCCGGCACGGGCATCGGGCGAGCCTGTGCGGAGTTGTTTGCCCGCGAGGGCGCGGGGGTGATGCTGGCCGGTCGGCGCCGGCAGCCGCTCGAAGAGACACTGGCGGGCGTCACCCGCAGCGGGGGGCGGGCTGCGGCGCAGCCGTGCGATGTGACCCGGGAAGCAGACATCCAGGCCTTGGTCGCGGGTGCCCGGAGTGTTTTCGGCGGGCTGCACATCCTGGTGAACAACGCCGCCTACTGGATGGCAGGCACGGCGGAGGAAACCAGCCTCGAAGATTGGGACCGGATGATGGACACTAACCTCAAAGGAGTATTCCTGCTGGTGAAGCAGGCTCTGCCGGAGCTGCGCCGGGCGGGCGGGGGCTCCATCGTGAACATCGGGTCGGTGCTCGGGCTGGTGGGGATGAAGCGGCGGGTGGCCTACGCCACCTCGAAGGGCGGTCTGGTGGCCATGTCCCGAGCGCTGGCGCTCGACCACGCTGCGGAAAAGATCCGGGTGAACTGCATCTGCCCGGCCCTGGTGGAGACGCCCATGGGTGAGGAATCACTTCTCGGCGCGGGCAGTGACCCGCAGGCCGAGCGCGCTCGGCGGCTGGCCCAAATCCCGCTGGGCCGGGCGGGGACACCGGAGGAAGTGGCCCGGCTGGCGCTGTTCCTGGCCAGCGATGACTCAAGCTGGATCACGGGAGCCGCCCTCCCGCTCGACGGCGGCTTCACCGCCTATTGACCGACCGGGACATGACAACCAGAAAGCGTCACTACGCCGAAATGGCCAAGCACTTTGGGCGCATCAGCGCCGTGCGCTTCTTCGGGATGAAGCTCGCCGGACTCGGCCCGGGCCGGGCCACGCTGACGCTCGAGGCACGGCCGCAGCACTCCCACCCCCAGGGGATCCACGGGGGCGTGCTGGCGGCGCTGGCCGACACGGCGCTGGCGATGGCCATCTTTACCCGCCTGCCGGCGGACACCTGGATTTCCACGGTGGAGATGAAGATCAACTACCTGATGCCCCACCAACGGGGGCGGCTGCGGGCCGAGGCCCGGGTGCTGCGGCAGGGGAAGCGCTGGGCGGTGGGGGAGGTCGAGATCCGTAACACCGCCCGGGAGCTGGTGGCCAAGAGTCTGCTCACCTACAGTATCCGCACACACGAAGAGAAGGGCTGAAAGAGAACAGAAATCTCCTGGGGCTTGGGGAGAGCCGTCGGGCTAGTCGCGCTCGTGGCTCGAGTGAGCCATCTCCGGCTCGACCGGGTGGCCGTTGCCGCCGGCGCTCTCGTCCTTGTAGAGGTACTTGATGCTCCACTTGTAGAGCAGCAAGTTGGGGGCCTTGGTGCGGGTGAGCTTGATGCAGTCGCGGTCGTACCACTCGATGGTGCCGCGCAGCACCTCGCCGTCGGTCAGCACCACCACCATCGGCGTGCGGGCCTGCATTTGCTTGACGTAGTAGTACGACTCGGCGTGGGTCTGCTCGGGCGGCACCGGCTTCTTTCGCGACGGCGCGCCAGGCCGGATCTGCTCCTGCACTTCAGCCAGGCTGGGACGGATCAATCGCCGGTTCACGGTGGTTTACTCCTTCCTAGTAGTCCTACGAATCATGGGTCCGTTTCGTTTCCTTTCGGGTAGATGCCCGACACCGCTGGCCGTCACCCTACCTTAGAGAGATGCAACTGGGCTCGGAAACGTTTCACCCGCCCTTGGAAAAGGAGCGGGTCAACCCGAGGGCCCAGGCGTCCAGGGCCAGCTGCCGGTTAATGTTGCGGCGTTGCCAGCCCTCGATTCGGTCCAGGTGTCCTACCGCCTGGTTCAGCCACTGGGGGCTGACCTGGCGAGTTACCCTCTGCAGCTCACTCCGGACGTCGGGATGGTGGAGTCCCAGCTCAGGAGTGCCTGTCTTCAGGTACAGGATGTCTGTCAAAAGACTATACAGGATGTCAAGGGAAAACTCCAGGGCTTCGCGACCCTCGCCCGTCTCCGCCCCGCCCCGGGAGCCTTTGCCGGCGAGCTCAGCCGTGGCTTCGAACAGCCGGTCCGGGTTGAGATCCTGGCCGGCGGCCGCCCGGAGGACCTCCAGGGCCTGGTCCCGGACCTGCCGGTAACGGGCCAGGTCCAGGCTCAGGGCCGTGCCCAGGCTGCCACCGGCTGCCGCCGCAGCTAGTTCCCGGTCGGCCTTCTTCCCCTCCGACCGGTGTCCGGCCAGGTAGCTCTCGATTTCGCCCTGGCTCAGGGGTGCAAAGAAGAGGGGGATGCACCGGGAGCGCAGCGTAGGGCGGAGCTCGAAGGGGGCCGAAGTGACCAGGATAAGCGTGGTGCGGTCGGGGGGCTCCTCCAGAACCTTGAGCAGGACGTCGGCGTAATCGAAGCGCAAGCGCTCGGCCTCGTCGATGAGGAAGAGGTTCCGGCGGGCGCCGACCGGGGCGGTGTAGGCCTGGCGGACCACGGCGCGCATTTGGCTGACGCGGATGAAGGGCCCGTCAGGGATGAGCACGGTAACGCTCGGATGGGGGCGCAGCAACAAGGGCACCGTTTCTGGGCTGGCGTTGCCCCGGGCCTCGAGCGCCGTCTGCTTCAGGCCAGCCAGATCGCCCAGGGGGTCCAGAGCCCGGCAGTTGCCGCAGACACCGCAGATAGGGCCCTGCTCCCGCTCGCAGTTGACGCCCCGGGCAAACAGGGTGGCCAGAGTGAACTTGCCCACGCCTTTCTGCCCCGCGAAGAGCAAAGCGTGCGGGAGCCGGCCGGTCGAGAGCATCCGTTCGAGGACCCGGACCACTCGGGCGTTGCCGACGAAGTCCGCAAAGGTCATCGCCGTCCTCCCGGGCGGAGTCCGGGCAACAACCGGCGCAGGTGGGCGAGGACCCTCTGGTGGATGTTTTCGGGCGCGTCCTCGCCCGGGATGAGCTTGACCCGGCGGGGTTCCCGGCGGGCCAGGGCTTGATAGCCGCGCCGCACTCGCCCGTAGAAGCCCAGGGTTTCGCGCTCGAAGCGGCCTTCGTCGCGGCGGGAAGCGGAAAGACGGCGCCGGGCGCGGCGGACGCTGGTGCGGGGATCGATTTCGATCACGAAGGTGAGGTTGGGCTGGAGGTTCCGGCAGGCGACGGCGTGCAGGCGGCGGATGAAGGCAAGGTCGAGTCCCCGGCCATAGCCCTGGTAGGCGAGGGAGGCGTCGGTAAAGCGGTCGCAGAGGACGATGCGGCCCCGGGCCAGAGCGGGCCGGATGACCTGGGCCACGTGCTGCGCCCGGGAGGCAAACATCAGCAGCACCTCGGTGCGGGGGTCCATCCCGGCGCTGGCGCCGCTCAGGAGAACCTTCCGGACACGTTCTCCGAGCGCGGTGCCACCCGGCTCACGAGTCACGAGGAACGGGATGCGTCGCCGGCGAAGGGAAGCAGCGAGGAGATTCAACTGCGTGGTCTTTCCGCACCCGTCAATGCCTTCGAAGGTGATGAAGAGGCCGCGCGAGCGTCGGGCTGGCATCTCAAGTCCGGGAACGAGGCACGGGATCGACTAGTACGATTGCAGGCGCTCGACCTTGGCTTCCACCCCGACAAAGTGACGCAGGCGGTTTGAATCCTCGCTGCTCATGGTCAGGAATTCCACCCCCATGCCCGCGCCTTCGTCCGACCGCCGCACCATGGCCTTGACGTTGATCGGGGTGCGCTCGTCCAACCACAGGCGGAGCTGGAGCATGCGTCCCCGGGGCAGGGGGCGGTGGTCCTCGATGTAGGCGCCGGCTAGGCTGATATCCCGCACCCGGGGCCGCAGGTCGGGGTAGTCCGCGTAAATGGGCCGAGTGGGTTGGATACGAGGCTGAGTGCGCCGCTCGTGGTCGAGAGCCATATCGCAGCCTAACTATATCACGCCTGGGGTCCGAATGTCGTCCGCCGAAAACGCCTAGTTCGTTGGACGCCTACCAGGGGCCCGGAGTTTCAAGAATGTTACAATGCCGGCGATGAATCCTGCGGGCACGCTTGCGGTGGCGGAGAACCTGGAGCGAGTGCAGGAACGCCTCCGGGCGGCCGAGCACCGGGCCGGGCGTCCCGGAGCCGTAACGCTTGTGGCCGTCACCAAGGCGGTCCCGCTGGAGCGCATTGCCGAAGCCTACCGGTGCGGGGTGCGCCACTTCGGCGAAAACCGCGTCCAGGAGTTCGACGACAAGCGCCGCTGGCTGACGCTACCTTCGGCCACTTGGCACATGGTGGGCCACCTGCAGACCAACAAGGCCCGCCGGGCAGCGGAGCTGTTTGCGCGAATAGATTCCCTGGATAGCCTCCGGCTGGCCGGAAAGCTGGCCGAGGCCGCCCGGAAGTTGGGACGCCGGGTGCCGGTGCTTATCCAGGTCGAGCTCGGCGAGGAGCCTGCGAAGCATGGGGTGGATGCGGCGGGCCTGGTGGCAATGGTGGAGCGGATGGCGGCGCTGGAGGGGCTGGGGGTCGAGGGTCTCATGACCGTGCCTCCGTACCTTGAGCCGGCCGAGCGGGTGCGACCGTTCTTCCGCCGGCTGCGGGAGCTGGCGGAGGAGGTGGACCGCCGGCGCATCCCGGGAGTCGAGATGCGGGAGCTTTCGATGGGGATGAGCCACGACTTTGAAGTGGCCATCGAGGAGGGCGCCACTCAGGTCCGGCTGGGCACGGCAGTTTTCGGTCCCCGCCCGGGAGCGAAATGACTCTGGAAGTCGAGAGCCGGGGCGGAAGGGCGCGCTTTCGGGTCAAGGTACAGGCGCGGGCCCGCCGGGAAGAGATCGCCGGCGTGCGGGGTGGAGCCTTGCGGGTGCGGGTAACGGCGCCGCCCCTCGAGGGCCGGGCCAATCAGGCGGTGGTTGAGCTCCTGGCTGAGCGTTTGCGCGTGTCCCGGAGTTCCATTAAGATAGCGGCGGGGGAGCGGGCTCCGCTGAAACTGGTTGAAGTGGCGGGGCTCGATGCCGCCACGCTTCTCGAACGCCTCCGGCTGCGGCCGGAGTAATTTTTTGTCCGGACAGGAGCGGGCATGCTCTACGCTGTCGTCCTCGTCGGCATTCTGGTCACACTGCTCGGGGTGAGCATCCACCGCAGCTTTTTCGTCAAGACCAAGGCCGACTTTGTGCTGGCGGGCCGGCAGTTGAGCTGGCCGGTGCTGGTCTTCACGTTGCTGTCGAGCTGGATTGGGGCCGGCAGCCTCTTTGCCGGGGCGGAGAACGCCTTCCACAACGGCTTTGCGGCGCTCTGGCAGCCGGCGGGGGGTTGGGCGGGGCTGGCGGTGATCGCGCTCGTCGCCGGCCGAGCCCGGCGCTTTGCCCAGTACACAGTGCCGGACCTGCTCGAGGCCCGCTACAACCGGTTTGCCCGCCTGTTCGGGACCATCGCCATCGTGGTGGCCTATACGAGCATCACCAGCTACCAGTTCCGCGCCGGGGGCGACATCCTCAACCTGATTTGGCCGCAGACCATCGGGTCGCAGCAGGGGATGTATATCATCGCCGCCTTCGTCATCACCTTCACGGCTCTTGCCGGGATGAGCTCGGTGGCCTACCTGGACTTCATCATCGGGCTGCTCGTGACCGTCACCGCCTGCATTGCCTTGCCGGTGCTCATCGGGGCGGCCGGGGGCTGGAGCGGGGTGCGGGCGGCGCTGCCGGAAAGCCACTTCACCCTGCTCGGGAGCTTCCGCTGGTACCAGGTGCTCAACTACTTCCTCCCGGTGATGTTCCTGCTGCTCGGGAATCAAGCTATGTACCAGAAGTTTTTTTCGGCGCGCAGCGAGCGCGATGCCAAGATCTCCGTCTTGGGCTGGATCATCGGCACGCTGCTGCTCGAGACGGTGATTGTGGCCTTGGCCGTGGTGGGGAGCGCCCTGTTCACCGACGCCGTGCCGAGGCGCATCATCCCGGTAGCGGCCCGGAGCGGCCTGCCGGCGCTGCTGGGGGCGCTGCTGATGGGCGGCATCTTTGCCAAGGTGATTTCCACGGGGAACAACTATCTTTTTTCGCCGGCCAGCAACCTCATCCACGACGTCTATCACCGCTTCCTGAACCCGGGGGCGACGGAGCGCCAAATCCTGGTGTTCTCACGCCTGGTGGTGGTGGCGCTGGGCGTGGCAGCGGTTTTGCTCGCGGCCCACACCGAGTCCATCCTGCGCATGGCGCTCTACGCCTACACGGTGTACGGGGCTGGGGTGACCCCGGTGGTGCTGGCGGCCTTCTTCTGGAGGCGAGCCAACGCCCAGGGGGCATTGGCCTCAATCGTGGTGGGGACAGTGGTGAGCATCGGGTGGAACCTGGTGGCGAGCTACGGCCCTGAGGGCAGCGCCTTCGTGTCCCTGAGCCGCGAAGTAGACGCGGTCATTCCCGCCCTCATCTTCTCTTTGGTGTGCTTGATCGGAGTCAGCCTGCTCACTCCGCCGCCCCCGGAGGAAAAGTGGCGGACGGTGATGCCGAAGGAGACCTAGAGATGGGGTTCGACCTCAAGGCCATTCAAGCCGAGCTGCGCCGGCGGGGCTTCGACGGCTGGCTGCTTTACGACTTCCACCACCGCGACCCCATCGCCTACCGGGTGCTGGGACTCGAGCTCGGGCTGACCACGCGGCGGTGGTACTACTTCATCCCCCTCCAGGGGACGCCGCAGAAGCTCGTGCATCGGATCGAATCGGCCCGACTCGACCCCCTGCCAGGGGACAAGCACGAGTATGCGGCCTGGGAAGAGCAGCGGGAGAAGCTCAAAGGGATGCTGGGATCGGCGAAGACCATCGCCATGCAGTACTCGCCGCTCAATGCCATACCGTACGTGTCGCTCGTGGACGCCGGGACGGTGGAGCTGGTGCGCAGCTTCGGCAAGGAAGTGGTGAGCTCAGCCGACTTGGTGCAGCGCTTTGAGGCCCGCTGGACGCAGGCGCAGCTTGAGACCCACCGGGCCGCGGGGCGGATCATCGATGAGATTCGCCAGCAGGCGTTCGAGCAGATTGCGGCGGCTGTCAGGGACGGCCGCAAGCTGACCGAGCACGGGCTGCAACAGTGGATCCTGGAGCGGTTCGAAGCCCGCGGACTGACCACGGAAGATTCACCCATCGTGGGGGTGAACGAGCACAGCGCCGACCCGCACTTCGAACCGCGCCCCGCGCACACCCGTCCCATCGCCCGGAGCGACTGGGTGTTGCTCGACATCTGGGGGAAGCTCAGGCAGCCCGGGGCCGTCTACTATGACATCACCTGGGTCGGCTACGTTGGCGGGGAGGTGCCGGCGCGCTACAATGAAGTCTTCGAGGTGGTGCGGGCAGCGCGCGACGCGGCCGTCGAGTTCGTCGAGAAGGCGGTGGGGCGAGGCGAGACCATCCGCGGCTACCAGGTGGACGACGTGGCCCGGGCCGTCATCCGCGCCCGCGGCTATGCCGACCGCTTCGTGCACCGCACTGGACACTCCATCGGCGAGCAGGTGCACTCCACCGGAGCCAACATGGACAACTTGGAAACGCACGACGAGCGCGAGATCATCGCCGGCACCTGTTTCTCGGTCGAGCCCGGCATCTACGGGCCGGAGTTCGGCGTCCGGTCGGAGGTGAACGTGTACGTCGAGGAAAAAAAAGCCGGGGTGACCGGGCTCGTGCAGAAGGAGATTGTCCGTATCCTCAGCTGAGACGATGGGCGAAGCTGGGATTACCAAAGCGGCCGAGGAAGAAGGCGACGTGGCGCGGGGGCTGCTCCTGGGCGTACTGGGCTGGCTGCTGCCCGGACTGGGCCACCTGGCGCAGAAGAAATTCGACCGGGGGGTGGTGTTTTTCCTCTCCATCGGAACAATGGCGGGCTTGGGACTAGCGATGGGCGCCAAACTCTACGCGCCGCCATTCTCGGGCGCCACAGGGCTGTTCCTGCTTGCGCTGCACGTGCTCGGCTTCCTGGGCGAGCTGGGCACGGGCGCGACTTTCTTTGCCGCCTGGATGAGCGGCCTGGGACAAAACTACCTCGACCGGGCCCTGGGCGACTATGGAACGGTGTTCTTCCTGTGCGCCGGGCTGTTGAACCTGCTGACAGCACTCGACGCCTACGACATCGCCGTGGGGAAGAAGGAGTGAACGTGCTCACCGGAGCGGCGCTTGAGCTCAGCCACTTCCAGGCCATGATGGTCTTCGCCTTCTTCACATCGCTGGTCTTTGCCTTCTTGAGCAAGAGGACTTGGCCGGAGCGGGCCAAGAACTTCCTTTGGACCTTCCTGCTCTTCCTGCTGGTCGGCGTGGGGCTCGGCTGGCTGATGTATCCCTTCCCCCGCTAGCCCGCCCGGGCGGGCAGCCCGTCCACGATGAGCACCGAGCTTCTCCCCTTGTTCCCCCTGGAGGTTGTCCTGTTTCCCGGAATGCCGCTGCCCCTGCATATCTTCGAGCCCCGTTACAAGCTCATGATCCGGCGCTGCCGGGAGCACCAGCAGGAGTTCGGTGTCGTCCTGGCCCGGGGTGGGGAACTGGCCCGGGTGGGATGCAGCGCGGAGATCGTCAAAGTGATGCGGGAATACGACGACGGCCGGATGGACATCCTCACCTTCGGGCAGCAGCGGTTCCGCCTCGGCCAGGTGGTCGAAGACCTGCCCTATCTGCAAGGGCGGGTGGAGTTCCTGCCCGACGAGGAAGACCCGGCAGGCGGGCCGGAGGCGTCGCCGCGCCTGCTGGAGCTTTACGCCGAGGTCTTTCGCCTGGTGCATGGCCGCCAGCCGAAGCCGCTGTCACCCGAGCCGGGAGCGTCTCTGGCCTACTTTATCGGCCGGGAACTGCCGCTCGACCTCGACTCCCGGCAAGCCCTCCTGGAGCGGGTTTCCGAAACGGAGCGGCAACAGAGCCTGGCTGAGCAACTCGAGGTCCTGCTGCCGCAGCTCAGGCGCCTGGAGCGGGTGAAACAGAAGGCGGGCGGCAACGGCCGCGGCCGATAGGTGCCCTCGGCGGACGGATTTCAGGTTGTCCGGTTTCAGGCCCCCGCATCGGGCTCCGGGTTCGCCCCGGATCGGCGGGCGGTTTCTCCCGAACGACCGCGTGCTATAATTGCGGGCCGTTTGGTTTCCCGGGAATCCCTTCGGGAGGGTCAGCTCCATGTCTCGCCCCCGTGTTGCCGTTGTCGGGAGTGCCAATGTCGACCTGACGACCTTCACCGATGAGTTTCCCCGCGCCGGGGAAACCATTTTTGGCAAACACTTCGATCTCGGCTTTGGAGGGAAAGGAGCGAATCAGGCCGTAGCGGCCCGTCTCTGCGGCGCCGATGTCCACATGGTGGCTAAGGTGGGCAACGATCTTTTTGGGCCGGCGACCCTCAAGAACTTCGAGTCCTATGGGATCGACACTCAACACGTACGGATGGAGGCCCAAGGCTCCTCCGGTGTGGCTCCGATTTTTGTGGATTCGAGTGGCCAAAATCGGATTATCGTGGTCAAGGGAGCGAACGATAGGCTTCTTCCCGAGGACGTGGACGCCGCCGCGCCAGTCCTGAAACAGGCTGACTTCGTCATCTTGCAGTTGGAGATACCGCTTCCCACCGTGCACTACGCGATGGAGTTTGCCCACGCGAATGGCCTGCGCACGATTCTCAACCCTGCCCCCGGCCAGCCCCTGAAGAGGAAGGAGATGAGCCAAGCTGACTACCTGATACCCAACGAAAGGGAAGCGGAAACCATCACCGGCATGCCGGTGCGCAACGTGGACGAGGCAAAGAAATGCGCCGAAGCCCTGCTGGGGCAGGGAGCCCGCAGGGTCATTATCACCCTGGGGGCGCGTGGGGCCCTGCTCGCCACTGTCCAGGGGAGCGAACTAATCCCTTCTTTTCCCGTGGAGACCAAGGACACGACGGGTGCGGGGGACGCCTTTATCGGGAGCTTGGCCGTTTTCCTCGCCGAAGGGATGTCTGACCGGGAGGCGGTCGCACGGGCGAGCCTGTACGCGGCGCTGTCCACCACCAAGGTGGGCACGCAGAAATCCTTCGCCCGTCGGGCGGAGTTCGAAGCGGCGTGGAAGGCTTGCGCCAAATCGGATAGGTCCCCTTAGCCCATTTCTGAACGGGAGGATTCAGCGGAGACCCATGTTTGTTCTCCACAGCTACACGGTGGCGGTCGTCTTCTGTGTCATCACTATGCTGTGCTGGGGTTCGTGGGCGAATACCCAGAAACTGGCGGGCAAGGATTGGCGATTTGAACTCTTTTACTGGGACTACGTCCTGGGTGTGGTTCTGGTCTCGTTCTTGTTTGCCTTCACTCTGGGAAGCATAGGCTCCGAGGGGCGCCCTTTTGTCGAAGACCTTGGCCAGGCCGGCAACTTCAGCCTCCTCTCCGCATTAGCGGGCGGGGTGATTTTCAATGCGGCCAACCTCTTGTTGGTGGTGGCTATCGACATCGCCGGGATGGCGGTCGCCTTCCCGGTGGGGATTGGCGTGGCGCTGGTGCTCGGCGTGGTTGTCAACTATGTTGCCACCCCGGTGGGGAACCCCCTGTGGCTTTTTCTGGGGGTGGCTCTGGTCGGCCTGGCTATTTTCTTCGACGCCATCGCCTATGGGCGGCTCCCGGCTCAAACCGCCGGCGGAAGCCGGAAAGGACTGGTGTTGGCGCTCTCGTGCGGCGTCCTGATGGGCTTTTTCTATCGCTTTGTCGCGGCGGCGATGTCGGCCGATTTTTTCCGCCCGGAAGCCGGAAAGATGGGCCCCTATGCGACGATGGTGGTTTTTTCTCTAGGGCTGCTGGCGAGTAATCTCCTGTTCAACACCTTCGTCATGAAGAACCCTCCGGCCGGGGCACCCCTGTCGGCGGCGGACTATTTCAAGGGTGATTTCCGGACGCATTTGATTGGGGTACTGGGCGGAGTTATCTGGGGCATCGGAATGACATTCAGCATCATTGCCTCCGGACAGGCAGGCTTTGCCATCTCCTACGGGCTGGGGCAGGGAGCCACCATGGTGGCGGCTTTGTGGGGCGTTCTGGTTTGGAGAGAATTCCAGTCGGCCCCCGCTGGAACCGGGAGGCTCATCGCCTTGATGTTTGCCTGCTTCCTGGCGGGACTCACCTTGATTATCCTGGCGCGGATTGCCTGACCTGGCACGGAGGTTCGGAGAATGACGCTTCTGCCCCGAACCATCAACTTGTGCGTGCGCTTGTCGCAAGGGAGGCAGTCATGAATAGAAAGCTTCAGGCTTTGCTGTTCGTGCTGGCCCTGGCTTTCGTGGTCTTGCCGGTGGCAGCGGAAGGAAAACGCAAGGTGATCATCGACCAGGACTGTCGTGGGCCGGCGACGACTGATCTTCAGGCGGTTCTGGTGTTCCTCCAGTCGCCGCAGGTCGAGCCCCTGGGCATTACCGTAGTCAGCGGTGACCAGTGGCGCGACGAAGAAGTGGCTCATACCCTGCGGTTGCTCGAGCTCATCGGGCGGACGGAGGTTCCTGTCGTCCCGGGTGCGGTCTTCCCCTTGATCAACAGCAAGGAGGAAACAGCGCGCCGGGAGAAACTCTACGGTCGGGTTCGCTACCAAGGCGCCTGGAACGAGGCCGGAGTGGCGGGCTATGAGGGAGCTTGGAACCGGGACCGGTATTCCGGGCCGTTTGAAGTGCCGCGGTTGCCGGAAGGGGATCCCGTCACCCGACCCCTCGACGAAGATGCGGCCCACTTCATCATTCGGATGCTCCGGCGCTATCCGGGTGAAGTGACAATCTACGCCGGGGGGCCGTTAACGAATCTAGCCCTCGCCATCAGCTTGGACCCCAAGGTACCCGAACTGGCAGGAGAGCTTGTCGTGATGGGAGGGAGCATCAACCCGGAAGGCTTTGCCTTTGCTCTCTCCAGTCGTCGAGAGTTCAATTTTTGGTGGGACCCAGAGGCCGCGCATATTGTCTTGCGCGCGCCCTGGCGCAAGATCACAGTCACCCCCGTCGATATCTCCATCCAAACCAGGCTCACCGAGGCCCTGGTTGAACAAATCGGCAAGAGCCAGACACCGGTGGCCCAATACCTGGCCCGGTGGGCCGATGAGGAATATATGTGGGATGAGCTGGCGGCGGTTGCCTGGCTTGACCCGAGCATTGTCACGCGGACAGAGACCGTCTACATGGACGTCGACATCGACCACGGAGCCGGCTACGGAGATACATTGACCTGGGCGGAAGGGGCCAACCCGGGGCTGGGTGAGCAGCGCGTCACTGTCATCCGAGAAGTGACTCTGGACAGGTTCTACCGGACTTTTCTGGATTTGATGATGGGTCCGTCTCCGCGCCCGTGAACCGTCCTACTGGGCCCGGAGGCGTTCGATAAACAACTGCAGGAATCGTTCCGCTTCCACCCCCACGCAGACCTCGGCATTGGGCTCCACCGGGTCGAGGCCTTCGACCACGTACCGGTCTCCCTTTCTTACCTTGCGTTCCACAAAGCCATACCGGTGGGCTACGGTTTCGCCGCGGGTGTGCTCGCCGCGCGTCTCCACATCCACGCGCAGGGGTCGGGTCGTGACCAACGTGCCGTCTATGGCGACCCCCACCGCAAGAGGATCGTAGACGGGGGTGCCCGGAAACCCGAACGACTCGGCCAGATTCATCAGGTATTCCAGCACGGCGCGGGCAAAGGCAGCCTGCGGTCCCCGGTGGCCTGCTAGCTGGGCCAAGTGTTTTCGGGTGAATATGGTCATGTTTCCCACGTCCAGCCCCGCCATGGTCACCCGCCAACCCGCCGTGAATACAATCTGCGCTGCCTCCGGATCGTTGTAGATGTTGAACTCGGCCGCGGCGGTCACGTTGCCTCCGGAAAGCGATCCCCCCATCAGAATCACTTCCCTTACCAGGCCAACAATAGACGGGTCCTTCAGCACCGCCAGCGCGATGTTGGTCAGGGGTCCAATGGGCAACAAGGTGATCTCGCCCGGCTGCTTGTGGATGAGCTCGATAACCAGATCCGGCCCGAAACGTGGGTCCACGGCGCATTGGGCGGGAGGCAGCACCACCCCGCCCAGTCCATTCTGGCCGTGCCAGAGCTCGGCTGTGACCAGCGTTTGGGCCAACGGCCGCCCCGCCCCTGCCGCCACCGGAATATCGCAGCGGTCGGCCAGGGACGCCACTTTCAGGGCATTCTCCACACCCTGGGACAAGGGTACGTTGCCCGGGACTACCGTCACCGCTTGAACTTCCAATTCGGGCGAGTTCATCGCGAGCAGCAGGGCCAGGGCGTCGTCCGTGCCGGGGTCGGTATCAATGATGACCTTCCGTGGTTCACCCGAAAGGCAAGTCGCCGGGAGCACGAGAAGCCCGAGCGCCAAGACAACCCACCTGCGCGCGATTGTCCACATTCTGGCCTCCCTGGGGAGGACATACTTTAGCACTGAAACTGAAGTGCCGAGCTACCTCGCTCGACAACGGTGAGGGGGGTTCACAATCGAGCGGTTGCAGTCTCCCGCATGGCTCGGACCACATTCACGAAGCGGCGGGCGCGTTCCAAATCGACGGGGTTTTCCATCACCCCATCTTTCTTCAAACTCGAGCCGACGATCACCCCGTCGGCGTGCTGTAAAAAGGCGGCGATGTTCTCTTCGTTGCTGCCGCTGCCCACCAGAAGGGGTCGGGTGGCCAGGCGACGGGCCTCGCGGACCGTCTCGCGCTCGGGAGGCGCCCCGGTCATCCGGCCGGTTACGATCAGGGCATCGGCCCCGTAGAATTCACACCACTCGATATGGGTGGCCAGATCGAGTCCCGGAAAGGAAATGGAATGTTTCTTGTCGACATCCGCGAAGAGGTGAATGTTTTCGGCATAGAGTTCCTTGCGCTTGCGGACGAGGTCAGCGGCACACCCGTGGTCAATCTCGCCGGTGTCCCACAGGCGAGAGCCCGTCAGAATGCAGACACGGATGAACTTGGCTCCAGCGGCCACGGCGATCGATAAGCAGACCACGCCCCCGTTGTGGATGACATTGATGCCCACAGGCACGGAGGCGTTCTTCACGACTTCCGCGGCGGCCACGGCCTGCGCGGTCATGGCCTCGGGTCTGACTGCGGTACCGACGTAGTAGGGCAGGTCCCACATGTTTTCCACGATGAGGCCGTTCACCCCGGCTTGCATTAACGTCTCGGCATCCCGCACGGCATGGTCGATGATTGTGCGCATCCCGTAGCCCGTATACCCTGGGGCTCCGGGCAGCGGCCACAGGTGCACCATCCCGATCACTGGTTTGGGGACTCCGAAAAGCTGCTCCAGCGACCGCAAGCGGGGACGGTCCATGTCCTGCTTCCACTGGGGTGCTGATGGCATCTTGACCTCCTTAAAAGCCGGCCGGGCCGGCTCGACGAGATTCTACCCTGCTGCGCGCAAGAACACTCTTCCGCACGCGCTCCCACTCGGAGGAGAGGCGGCTGGCGTTCAGCAACGGCAGAATGTTTTCCGGGCCGGGCAACTGCTCGCCGGCTCCCACCACCGCCGCCGCCGCGGCGCCGGCCGCGTTGGCCAGCAAAGCCGCTTCGGCTTTTGGCCAGTCGCGCAGCCGGGCGCGAAGAAACGCTGCCGTAAAGGCGTCGCCGGCGCCGGTGGTGTCGGTGGCCCGGACGGGAAAAGCGGGGGCCTGGCGTAGCTGACCTTCGTCGCGGACCAGGCAGCCCGCATCCCCGAGTTTCACGACCACTTCGCGTACGCCAGACTTCTCCAGGGCTTCGAACGCGTCTCGGCTGTCTGCCTGCCCCGTGAGCGCGGTGGCTTCGTCCAAGGTGGCAAACAGGATACCGAGCCTCGAAGCGGCGTGCAAGATGGTGGAGGGAATCCGCCGACTCGCGGCCATGCCGACGTCGAGCGAAACCGGGATTTTGAGGCGGTGGGCCCTGCGGAGCAGTCCCTGCGCCACCTCCGCTACGGCGGGGGTGAGGAAGCTGTAGCCTACCAGATGCAGGGCGTGGGCGCTCCGCAGGCAGAGGGCAGTCTCGAGCGAGTTCTCCCATTCGGCATTGGCCGCGCGGCTGCCGAACATAGTCCGCTGGCCGTCTGGGCTTACCGCAACCAAGATCAGGCCGGTCAGGGCTCGCTCGACCCGCTGTACGAAAGAGACGTCCACCCCCCATGAGCGAAGAACATCCAGAACGTGGTCTCCGAACCAATCCCGGCCTGTCGAGCCCACCAGTCGGACCGATGTCCCCCACTTGGCCAAAGCCAGAGCCGTATTCGCTCCCACGCCCCCACAATGCAGTTCGAGCTTCTGGGAAAGACAGTCGCCGCCCAGGGTGGGGGGCCCGTCGAGCAAGGCGAAGACATCCACGTTGATGTCGCCCAGGACGACCACAGTTGGCTGGTTGGAATTATTCGCCCTCATGGTCAGGCAGGGGAACACAAGTCTAAGCCAACTGGCGCGGAAAACTACAAAAACCTGGGGTTGTCCCGCCTTTTGGCGATGGAGCCGGAAGGGGGCAGGGACTCCGTTTTTTTTGTTGACAGTGGGCGCCGGCCTGCGTAGAATCCGCGCGATTTGAAAGAGACAGCATGCCGCAGGATTTCCCCCAGGTTTCTGTGCGGGGGTTCGTCTTTTCTGGCAACCCGGCAGTTCCGGCTCCTGAGGAGGATGCCAATGGCGCTAAGGGTTAAGAATGCGGGCGCGGTTGTTGTGCTTTCGATGGTGCTTGTTTTTGCTGCGTCGGCGGTGGGCCAGACGCTGGAGAAGGGCGCCATCACGGGGACGGTGTATGATCCGAGCGGTGCGGTCGTCCCCGGCGCCGCCATCAAGATCATCCATGTCGCTACCGGGACTGAGCGGGAGTTAACTTCCGGCACGGACGGCCGCTTCTCGGCGCCGTTGCTGTCGCCGGGCGAATACCGCATGGAGGTCTCGGTCAGCGGCTTTGCCACTTCCATTGTGCGGGGCGTGCGCCTGGCGGTTGGGCAAGAATTAATCCAGGACATCAATCTGCAAGTCGCGGCGGTCGGCCAGACGGTTGACGTGACCGCAGAGGCGGGTCTGATCGACCGCAGCGACGCCCTGGAAAAGAATGTGGTCAGCCAGGTTTACGTCGAACAGCTGCCCATCAGCGGCCGTGACTTCCGCGATTTTGTCAGTTTAGCTGGCACCGGCGATACCACGCCTGGGCTGCGGTCGCCGGTTCGCCTAGGCGGCCAGCAGGGCGAATATACAGGCTTAATCATCGATGGCGTGGACAACCGCGACGGCTTCTTTGGGGAGTGGTTCGGGTCGCTCGAGACCAAGAACTTTACTTTCCCGCAGGATGCCGTGCAGGAATTCCAGGTGCGCGAAACGGGCTTCTCGGCCGAGTTCGGCCACGCCACCGGCGGCCTCATCAACGTGGTCACCAAGTCGGGGACCAACGACTGGCATGGGAGCGTCCACTGGTTTTTCCAATCCAACAGCTTCTTTGGAGATAACTCCGTGCCGGCGCTGCCCGGTCAGGTTATTCCCCCACCGTTCAACACCCGGCACCAGTTTGGGGGGACCATCGGCGGGCCTATTGTGCGCGATAAGCTGTTCTTGTTTTTTGCCATTGACGCCCAGGAACAGGCGGGGCCCTTGGGCACTGCTTTCGAGCAAGATGTGAGTGGCGTAGCGGTACCCGAATTGGGGATTGCTAATCTTCAAGACGAGGTGGGCGGCAGCACACAAAGGCAGGACCTGCGGGCGCCATTTCTGCGCGTCGATTATCAGATTACGAGTAACACCCACGGCACCTCGCGCGCCAATTACACCCGGAACGAGACGGACAATTTTACCGGCGGCCGGAGCCAGATCTTTGTTGGCAACGCCGCCGACTCCAACTTTGAGAACTTTGTCAACGAAGGCCCTGCCTTCCTGCAATCCGTGACCACGGTCATCAACCCCCTCACCGTCAATGAGGCCCGGTTCGCCTACTCACGCGAAAGACGAGACCGCATCAACCGGGGCCCCGGCCCGGAAACTGTGATCACGGGTGTCGGAGCCTTCGGCCGGCGCTTTTTCTTGCCCATTACCGGCCACACGCAGCGTTACCAAGTCATTGACAACTTCAGCCGCACCTTCGGGAAGCACGACCTGAAGCTCGGGGTGGATCTGAACTCGAACGCTACCAACCAGGCCTTTATCGGCTTTGCGGGGGGTGTCTACAATTTCGCCAGCTTGGCCGATTTTGTCGCGCGCCGACCCACCAATTATAGGCAACTGTTTGGCATCAACGGCTTCGATGCTATCGAGAGCGGCACCCTGACTGATTTCTGGCAGCATGAACTGTCCTTCTACATCCAGGACAGCTGGAAGGTCACGCCCCACCTGACCTTGAATCTGGGGCTGCGCTGGGACGGGGTGTGGAACCCCAACCCCGAATTTCCTATTATCGGAGACTTGGTAGCCCTGGGCGAGCCGCGCATCCGGGGCGGAGTTTTGGAGCAAGAGGTAGGCCCGCCGCCCCAAGACATTCCGGACGACTTCAACAACTGGGCACCCCGCGTGGGTGTCGCTTGGGATGCCACGGGGGATGGAAAGACACTCGTGCGCGGCGGCTTAGGTATTTATTACGCCCCTTTCCCGACCATCTTCATGGCGTCTACTCTCGCCGGGATGGGTTTTCGAGGGGCGGACACCTTTATCCCCTTCGACCCACTTACCGGCATGGACAGCTTGGGGCTCGGCCTCACATATCCCAACACTCTCCCGCTAGCGGCCCCAGCTGTAATTTTGCCGTTGCTTCCACCACCTAATATCACGTTTGCCGACCCAGAGCTGGAGAGCGCTCGCGTATTCAATCTCCAGTTTGGGGTGGAACGAGAGATTGTCCCTGACCTGAGCATCTCGGGGACTTACACGCATAATCGCTCGCAGAACCTGCGTACGGGCGGCTTCAACAGCACTCCCTGGGACCGCACCATCGATCCCACGGGCGTGACATTTGACTCGTTCGGGCGCACGGTTGGGGGCTTCAACCCGACAGGGTGTCCGCAGTTCGCAGTCCAGGGAAATTGCCGCCTTCCCCAATCTATCAATCCAGTTACCGGCAATCCGGTCATTGGCGGGGCCAGCGGCCTGAGCAGCTTTGGCCGGGGGCGCTACCACGCCTTCATTCTCCAGGTGAAGAAGACCTACAGCCATCGCCACCAATTCCAAATCAACTACGTGCTCTCCAAGAACGAGGACAATGCCACCACGGACCGCGATGCCGACGCGTTCTTTGGCCCTTCCGACCCGTTCAACCTGGACCTTGATTTTGGCCGCAGCCAGCTCGACATCCGCCATCAGTTCCGCGCCTATGCCTATTTCCTCCTGCCGGCCGACATCGAGTTCAGCACGATCATCACTGCGCGCAGCGGACGCGCTTACCCCGCGTACCGAACGTTCGGCTTCTGTCCGGACGTCGACTTCATCGACGGCTTCCAATGCGCCAACTTCTTCCTCGCCCAAATCCGGCCCGTGGACGGTAGCAGACTGCTCCCTCGCTTCCCGTTCCGGAACCAAGACTTTGTCCAGTGGGACATCCGCTTCGGGCGCGCCTTCGCGCTGGGGACGGAGCGCGCCAGGGTGCGCTTCACATTTGAGGTCTTCAACCTGATGGACAAGAACAACGCCTTCTCCACCACCACCGGCTTTTCGACCAATGCGGTCTTGCCGGCTTCGGTGTTCGGCGGCCCTGAAAGAAGGGATGGACCGACGCTGCCCATCAACGCCCAGTTCGGGATCAAGTTCATCTTCTAGCGTCGGATCAGTAGATAGAATTCCAAACAAATAGACCGGCTTGCCCTTCAAGGGCAGCCGGTTTATTGTTTTTGCGACGTCATGGTTGGAACGTTACTACTCGCTTTGGTGCTGGGGCAGGCTGCCCCCTCCTTCCAGGCGCTTTTCGAGCGCGGGGTGAGCGCGCTTGGAGCTGGTGAACTGGACGCAGCCCAGGCCGCTTTCCAGCAGGCCAGAGAATTTCAGCCCAACAACGCTGTCGTTTACTACCAACTAGGGGAGGTCTTCTCTCGGCGGGGAGAGCTGGCAGAGGCGATCTCGCATTTCCGCAAGGCAATTCAACTCGAACCGGATGAGCCTGAGTTTTATTTCCGGCTGGCCCTCCTGCAGGCGCAAGTGCGTCGGTTTCACGACGCACAACAAATCCTAAACGAATTGCTGCGCGTGCGGCCGCGCTATTCCGACGCCTACCTACTACTGGGGCACATAGCCAGCGAACAAGGCGACGACGCTTCAGCGGTGCAACATCTGGGCGAGTACGTCCGATTGCGGCCGGATGATCCGAAAGGACTAGGGGAGTTGGGAATCGCCTTGTTCAGGGAACAAAACTACCAAGAAGGGGAATCGCTGCTAAGGCAGGCTCTGGGCAAGGACCCGAGCCTAGGAACTGTCCATTACAATCTCGGCCTGCTATACAACCTCCAGGGGCACCCCGACCAGGCCAAGCAGCACCTAGAGGTAGCCGCCGGCCTCCTGCCTGAAAAGGCGGAAGTCTACTACCAACTCGGAACTGCCCTGACCCGGCTCAACGAGCTGGCGGAGGCGGAGAAGGCTCTCCGCCGGGCACTGGAACTCTCTCCGGAGAATCAGGAAGCCCTCTATGCCCTGGGCACACTCGTGCGCCGGCTGGGGCGTGCGGAAGAAGCCGCGCAGATTCTGGCCCAGCACGAGCGACTGAGCACTGTGGCCCTCGAGGAGCGCCAGCGTAGCCGGCGGATCAGTGCTTACCACATGGACGTGAAAGGGCTCCTGGAACAAGACCGCTTGGCCGAAGCCCAGCAGAAGCTGGAGGAAATCCTCCGGCTCGATCCTCGGAATGATCTGGCGCACTACCGGCTGGCCCAAATTTCCTTCCTGGAGCGGGACGATCAGCGGGCGCTCGAAAGCGTGCGGACCGCCCTCGAGCAGAAAGACTTCGAACCGGCTTACCACTTGCTGGCTGCGATGTGCTTGGAACGGCTAGGGCAGGAGGAACAAGCCATTGCCGCCTATGAGCGGGTGCTGCGCCTGGCCGAGTACGCCGAAGCGTATCTGTCCTTGGGCAGGCTCGAGCTCCGCCGAGGAAACATTAACCAGGCTGTGGCCTACCTGCGTCAGGCAGTCGCCCAGGAACCCGAAAATCCTGAGCTGCATCTGGCCCTGGCGACCGCGCTGGCAGAAGCGGGCGAGTTAGAGGAAAGCCAGGAAGAGCGCGCCAAAGCGAAGGCGCTCGGAGAAAGGGCGGCCCCTCCTTAGGGGCGAGCCGGCGGGAATTCTCGGATGCCTTCTCCTTCCCGAACCCGGTAGACCTTTCCCGCCGCCACCTTCTCGAACACTTCCAGAGTGCCGCTCGGCCACCGGACCTCGATGCGGTCGGCCTGCTGATTGTTCCCCAGCCCGACATGCATTCGCCGGTCCGAGGAAGAAAGGTAGCTTCCGCCGCCCGCCACAACACGAGCCAGGATGCGCCCGCCCACCTGAATGCGCACGGACGTCCCGATGGCATCCCGAGGGCTCGCGGTTCCCTCCAAAACCAGGGAGAGCCAGTGGTTGCGGTTGCCGCCGTCGTTCCGGAGCAAGGAGGGTCGGCCGCCCAAGTTTTGCACCACCACGTCCACGTCACCGTCATTGTCGTAATCGCCGAATGCTGCTCCACGGCTGACCCGCGGCTCGCGCAATGAGGGGCCGTGCCGGCGCGACACCTCCCGCAATTGGCCTCCCACATTCTCAAACAGCAACTTCGGCTGGGCATAGGAATCACCCGGACGCAATTGCTCGATGTTGTCGATCACGTGACCGTTGACCACCAAGACGTCCAGGTCGGTGTCATTGTCAAAGTCAAAAAACCCCGTCCCCCAACCGACGAAGGGCAAGCTGGGGGCGGCGAATCCGGTTTCATAGCTGGTATCGGCGAAAAACTCGGCCAGATTCTGGTAGAGGTTGTTGTATTCGCGGTCGAGGTTGGTCACGATCAGGTCCAAGCGGCCATCGCCGTCGTAGTCGCCGGCGGCGGTGCCCATGCCCGCCTGCGGCCGTCCTCCCTCGTCGAGAGCGACCCCCATGCGAATGCCGATTTCCTCGAAGGTGCCGTGGCCGCGATTGCGGAAGAGAAAGTTGCGCACGGAATCGTTGGCTACGTAGAGATCAGTCCAGCCATCCTGGTCGAAGTCGGCGGCCACCACGCCCAGGCTTTTTCCGACCTGCTGGCCGATCTCGCTGGCCTGGCTGACATCGGTGAAGGTGCCGTCGCCATTGTTCCGATAGAGGAGGCTCGACTACCCGTCGTAGATGTCGGGATGGCAGTAGGCCCGGATGTGCCGCGCCGGGTCGCCGCAGGTGACGTTGCGCTCGAAAGAGTAGTCGACGTAGCGGGCCACGAACAGGTCCAGCCTCCCATCACGGTTGTAATCGAAAAAGGCGGCGCTGGTGCTCCAACCGCTGGCCGCAACTCCGGCCTGGTCTGTCACATCCGCAAAAGTTCCATTGCCTTGGTTGCGATAGAGGAGGTTGCGGCCGAAGGTGGTGACATACAGGTCTGTCCACTCATCGCCGTCATAGTCGGCGGCGGCCACGCCCATCCCGTAGCGACCGTTACCCCCAACTCCGGCAGCAGCGGTGACATTGGCAAATGTTCCGTTTCTGTTGTTGCGAAAGAGTGCGTGGTGAATGGGTGCAGGAGCGGGATGACCGGGAACGGTACCTCCATTGACCAGGTAGATATCCAGCCAACCATCCCCGTCAAAGTCGAGGAAGGCCACACCCGCGCCCATAGTTTCCAGGGTGTACTTTTCCGGAGAGGCCCCACTCCAATGCGAGAAGTCAAGGCCTGCGCTGGTCGCCACATCGGTGAAGATCACGGGGGCGCGCCGTCTGTCTTGAGACTCGCGGGAGGAGGCATAGAAACCCACCGCCGGAGCGAGGAGGAGGATGCTGAGAAAGGAGCGTGGAGCCAGGCGTAGGTAGGCGATACTCATCTCGAACTCTGAATTCTAGGTGAGCTGCCTGGCGGTCGCAACCGCGGAGTTGAACGGGGATCCCTTCGCCAGGGCTCGACGAGATGCCACGCTTGCCGAAGGGCCAGCTGGGGCCGAAGGAATCCGAAAGGTGGAGCCGGCGATCGGACTTGAACCGATGACCTGCCGATTACGAATCGGCTGCTCTACCACTGAGCTACGCCGGCCTATCCTGCCACCTACCTAACACCGCGGGAGCGCTACAGTCAAACCCCCAAGAAAACCAAAAGCTCCCCGTTGCCGGGGAGCCTCTGGGGGAAAGTAGGTATGGCCCAGTGCGCGGTTGGGCCAACCCCTTTGCGAGCGCAAGTCTAGAGGCGCACGCGGGGCGTTGTCAAGTGAAAACTGGGAAGGAGGTGCCGCCTCTATTTCTTTTCTTATCAATAGATTAAAGAAGTTGTCCAAGGCCGGGCCGCAGGGCGCTTTCAAATTAACACTTTTAGTTCCAATAGGTTAGCGTCTAAGGTTTAGATCCAGGCGAATGATTTCCATATCCTCAGGGCGGTCGAACACCTTCCCGGGCAGGATGCGCTTGACCACCACACGAACCAGGCCGAAGGCGATCCCGGAGAGCAGAGCGAAAAGCAGCAGCAGTCCCGTCCCGATGAAAATGTTCAGTAAAGTCTTGGGCCAATTGGGGTTAGGGCTGGGCTCGGATGGCTCGCTCCAGGAGATTTCAGCCTCGTAACGCACCTGGTTGAGCAGCCGGGCCGCGGCCTGCCCGGAGTCAACTCCGCTCACAAGAACCAGAAGCGTGCCACTGCGCTTGGCGAAAGCGAGCGCCCTGAGGGGGTCCCCGGTCCCATTGAGGTTGAACAAGCGCTCGAAGTCGCGAAGCCGCTGGGCGGCGATCTGGGGTGTGGGGTAGCTCAAAAGCAGCAGGGTGGCTTCGGTTCCGCCCACCCGGTAGCGGCCTGCCTCGACTTCAGCGCCGTAGGCAAAACCCGCCCAATCGCCCGGCCCCAGCGGCGCCACCCGGGCCAGGCCCAGCGGCCCGAGCAGGTAGCGGTCAGAGCCAGAAACCAATCCGTCCCGCGGCAAGTAGGCGGGCAGCGTGGGCAGCGAAGGCTGCGGCCCGGCTCGAGCTGCCAGGTGGCGGACCAAGGGGGACAACTCGCCTATCCCTGTTTGGGGCTCCACGCTGACCAAGTAGTTTCCGTGATAGAAGAGCAGCCGGCCGCCGCTCACCACTCCGGCTTCGCCGACCCCGATCGGCTGGCCGCCTGCCCGCAGCAGGGTGAACGCGCCGTAGCTGCTGCTGCGGTCCTGCATTTCCTGTAGAGTCACCCGCCACTGGCTCGCGCCCTGCTGGTAGACGCCCTGCGCGGCCCGCAGGCTGCCGTACTCGCGCAGCAGGGCCGCCTCCGACCCCGCGAGGCGCTCGAGCTCGGGTGCCCGAACCTCCTCGAAGGCGACGCGCTGCCAGTTGCCGAGCTGGGCCGGGAGCAGCGGTTCAACGCCCGCGGCCGCAGCCCCGCCCACGCCCACCAGAAGCCCCACAGCCGTCGCCAGCCTCAGGCGGAGCATTTCTCCTCCCCAAGCAATGGTAATACATCATGCGGGTGGTGGCCAGCCGGGGACAGCGCGCTTACTGCTGGGCGTTTTCCTTCTCTTCGCTGCGCGCAAAGGCGACGCTGTTCATGTTCTTCATGTACTCGGTCATCCCGCCCAGCAGGGCCTCCGCCACCGCCTGCCGCCCCTGGGGTGACTTGAGGAGTTCTTCGTCGTCCGGGTTGCTGAGGAAGGCCACTTCGGCGAGCACCGAGGGCATGTTCGCGCCAATCAGAACCACGAACGGAGCCTGCTTGACCCCGCGGTTCGCGGTCTCGCGGCTCAATTTGCGCAGCTCGGCGTGTAGGCTGCGCTGGATTTCCCGGGCCAGCTCCCGCGACTCGCCCAGCTTTTCGTTGCGGGTGATCTTGCGCACCAAGTCCTGGAGCTCGTGGACGGTCTTCTGCGCCAAGGCGTTTTCGCGCGCCGCCAGCTCCAGGGCCTCGGGGTCGTTCGTGACGTTCAAGTAGAAGGTCTCCACCCCGCGGACGGTGCGGTTGCGGCTGGAGTTGGCGTGGATGGAGAGGAAGAGGTCGGCCTGCTTCTCGTTGGCCACAGCAATGCGGTTTTCCAGGGGCACGAAGGTGTCGTCTTCACGGGTGAAAATGACTTCAGCCCCGAGCTGTTCCCCGAGGAGCTTGCCCAGGCGCCGGGCCACATCCAGTGCCAGGTCTTTCTCCATGAAGCCGGAGGACCCGATGGTGCCGGTGTCGTGCCCGCCGTGCCCCGGGTCCAGCACGATGCGCCCGATCTTGAGTCCGAGGGCCCGGGTGAGGGTGTGGCTGCCGTCCTTCGTGGGCTGGGGCACCGGTGGCGGCTGCGGCAGCGAGGCCCGCGCGGTCTCGGCTTCCTTGGGAGTTTCCGCAACCGGGCCGGGCTGCTCCGCCGGTGTCTTCTGGGCCCCTGCGGCCCGGGCCGGGCCGCGGATGTCCACCACCAGCCGGAACGGGTTGGGCAGGGAAAAGACCGAATAGTCTTCCGCCGAGTTCACCTCCAGCACTACCCGCGTCACCCCGGCGCGGTTTTCCGCCACCCGGATGCGGTCGAGCAGGCCGTCGGCCACTTCGAAGCTCTTGCCCGCGATCACCGTGCTCAGCTCGGTGTTGAAGAGGTCGAAAAAGATACGGTCGGGGTTGTCTATCCGGCCCTCTTGGAAGCGAATCTCGTCGTCCAGGTCCACGACCACGCGGGTGAAATTCTTGGTGTTCCAGTAGCGGATGTTGCGCACCTGGACGCGTGCCCCGGCGCCGGCCAGTTGCGTGGTTGCGGCCGCCGGCGTCTCTGGCTTGGCCGCAGCCTTCTCGGCGGCCTGCTCGGCTTCGATTTGGCGCACGCGCTCCTTGGCCTTGGGGGCGTGCCGGGAGCCCGCGTAGGTCTTGAGCAGCTCCCGGTAGGTGGCCAGGGCCGTCTGGGTGTCTTCGAGATGGATGTGCTGGATCTGGGCGACGTTGAAAAGAGCGTCGTCGCTGTAGCGGCTGTGCGGATACTCACGGCGGAGGAACTGGTAGGTATCGATCGCCTCCACCCAGTACTTGCGGTCGAACTGCTTGCCCATATCGTGGTACATCTCGGCCGCAGCCGCCAGGGCGTCGGCGGCGAGGCTGGAGAAGGGAGCGACGTCGTACACCCGCCGGTACAGGCGGATGACGTTCAGGTAGTCCTTTTCCTGGCGCTTGTCTTGCGGGGTGCCGTCCAGGTCGGCCTTGAGGCGGTCGGCGCGCTCCAGTTGGTCCTTGGCGATGCGGTGGCGCTCACTGCGGCTGGTGGGAGCGGCGGCGGCAAGGAGCGGAACCAGCAGAAGAGTGACAATGACCCCTAGGCTCCCGACCCAACCCTGACTCGTCCCCTTTGGTCGCCTCAAAGAGCCCATTGTCCCAGTTGCGCTCGCTGGCCTCCCTCAGTCGTTGGTAAAGATCACTTGGCCCTGCTCGACCACCCGGTAGATGTTCCGCGTCCCGGGCACCCAGCCCGCGCCCACGCGCCCGTAGAGCCCCTGGAGCCGCTCCAGGAACTGCCGGGTCTCGCGGTAGCGCGGCACGCCGTTGGCTGCCTCCACGGCGTTTTCCCCGGCGTTGTAGGCGGCCAAGGCCAGTTCCGTGTTGTTCTCGAACCGGTCGAGCAGGAAGCGCAGATAGCGGACGCCTCCGGAGACGTTTTCCTTCGGGTTGAAGAAGTCGCGGACCCCATAGCGGGCTCCGGTGTCGGGCATTAGCTGCATCAGCCCCAGGGCGCCTTTCCGCGACCGGGCCCGGTGGTTCCAGGCCGATTCGACCTCGATGAGAACCCGCACCAGTCTCGGGTCAATCGAATGCCGGCTGGCTTCGGCTTCAATGTGTTCCTCGATGCCGGCGAGCGACCGCCGCCGCTGCTCCATCAGGCGCAGGCCGCCCGCGGTTCCTTCCTTTTGCACGACCGCGCGCAGCTCTTCGTCTTCGACGTTGACGTAAATCCGCCGCCCGTCCTGGTCCACGTAGGCGTTGTTGTCCGCCCGGGCGGACGCCACCGACCCGCTGAGCAGGAGCCCCAGCGCCAGCAATCCCGCGCCATAGGCGGCTAGCGACACGTTTGTTTGTCGGGAAGGAGAACTGCACCCCTGGTGGGCTCGTCCTGAAGGCTCGCCCTGAAGGGGTACCCGCAGTGGCAGGAACGTTTCCAGCGCGGCCCCAGTATACCACACCCCGCAGGCGTCAAAGCATTTTTTCAACGATGCCATAGACATCTTCCAGGGCCTGCTTCAGCCGGGCCGGGTCCTTGCCTCCGGCCTCGGCCAGGTCGGCCCGGCCGCCCCCCGTGCCCCCGACCCGCTCGGCCACTTCTTTGACGATTTGGCCGGCGGGGAGCTTCTTCGTCAAGTCTTTTGTGACTGCGGCAATTAGGGCCACCTTGCCGTCCACCGTAGTGCCGAGCACGACCACCGCCGAGCCCAGCTTCTGGCGGAGGCTATCTACCAGCGAGCGCATCGTTTCCCGGTCCACGTCTTCGACCACGGCGGCCAGCACCCCCACGCCTTTCACCTGCCGGACCCGTTCGGCCAGCTCGTCCACCTGCTGGTGGGCGCTGCGCTGTCGG